>CANQTH010000036.1 GCA_947626795.1 uncultured Lachnospiraceae bacterium | reverse complement strand
ACAGATGCCTATAAGAACATTTATAACCAGCGCACCGCCACGGAACGTATCAACAACCGCATCCTCAATGATTATGGGCTGCACCGCATGTTCATACACACAAAGGAGCATTATTCTTTCATGGCAACCATGATCGGCATCTGCATCCACCTGGATGCACGCTATAAGCAGCGCTTGCAGGCAGCCGCATAAATGAATTTCCCTGCTTCAGGCTGCTTTCAGGCCTGTTTTCTGACAGGTCTGAAAACCATGCACATTTTTATTCTCCCTGCCCTCTGGACTGCCCAAGCGCCATGATCATCCATCCCTTATCCCTCTCATTTCTGAAAATCAACCCCTTCCTGCCTATTTGCTATTGAATTTCCGAGACTACTCGCTTTTCCCTACTCCCTAACATAGCATTAGCCAGATTTCCCGTTGTCAATCACCTCTATCATGTTCCCCTGCCCCCGCAGCCACATATCGACGCCGTCTCCGTACACCTCCGCTTTGATCGTCCATCCGGCCTCATCCTGCCCGACGACCTCCGCTGTCGGGAAACGGTCCAGCACGGACTCAATGCTAATGCCCTTGTATCGGAATTTGATCGTCCTTAGCTCGCCGCCGAACATGAACTGGATCCGCTTCCGGAACTCCCCTTCCTGGAAACGCCCCGCATACGGCACATGAAAATGCTCGTCCAGGATCTCATATTCCGCGATGCGGTCTATCCGATAGATCGTGGGAAACGGACGCTTGGGGACGTCCGGCGTCTCTTCGCTGGCGCAGATATACGCGCAGAGATAAAAGTAATATTCGGAAAACATGATCCCTACGGGCTGGATCAGCCGCTTCACCTTATCCGGCTCTTTTAACTTCTGATAACGGATGCGCATCAGCCGACGCTCATGCACCGCGCTGCCGATCTCCCAGATGTCCTCCACAAACTTCTTCCCGTGATGCGGCTCCAGATAATGGAATTTCTCATTGCCGATCAGATCCTTCACCTGCTTGTGGTCCTTATAAGGCGCGCAGCGCTGCAAGAGCTTGTCCACGATCGGGTACATTTCCTCTTTGACGAGCGATCGGCTCTCTAAGAGGATCTTGCACACCGCAAGGATCTCCCCGTTTGTCAGAGCCTTTTTGCTGTCCCGGGCCACGACATAGCCTTTCTTTCCCCAATCATAGACCAGCGCCCTGCCGGATTCCGGATTGCCCGCGAAATGCGCCCGGATGTCGTCGATGTCCCGCTGTATGGATTTCTCATTGACCCCGTGCCGCGCGGCCTCGTCCGCCTTTACCAGGACTTCCCCGTCCATCGCCCGATCATACAAACTGAGTATCCGTTCCACTTTTTTATCCAATCGATCACCGCCTTTCTGCTGCATACAAATTTTTCATAACAGCCCAGCCCCGGATTTCCGTAACTGTGAGGCCGAAGGCTGAACAGTTATAATATTTTAGCACACAGGCACGGACAGAATCTGTCTATCTCAAGATTTTTTTGGGATTTTTGTCAAATTTTGTAACAGTCCAGCCTGCCCTGTTACCAATTTTCAAGATCCGACAAAATATCGTGAACCGAACGGCTGTCCGCGCCGCCGTCCATCTCCTTGAGCTTTAAAAAGATCCGCGCGGTGGTCACGGCGTCCGCAAGCGCCCGGTTGGCCTGCGGGTTCTCGACGCCGAGCCGTTCCGACAGTTCCTCCAGCGAGACCTGTTTCGCGCCCATGCCGAGCTGTTCCTGGAACTTGCCCGCATAACGCATCACGTCAAAATACTTATTCTGAACGATGATATTTGCATACCGTCCGGCTCTTACCATAAACTTGCTGTCAAACCCCATACAATTAAAACCAAGCAAAATGTCATCTCCGGCAAAATCCATGAAGTCCGCAAAGACCTCCCACATCTCGCGGGCGTCCTTGACGTCGTCCGCCGTGATCCCGGTAAGCTGCCGGATCTCATCCGAAATTTTCTTTCTAAACGGCTTGGCAAGTTCCTGGAAGATAAATTCCGCCGTTTCCACGATCTCGCCGTTCACCACGCGGATCGCGCCGATCTCAAGGATCGAATCATGTTTGGGATTGACCCCGGTCGTCTCCAGGTCAAAGGCCACGAACGTGTCAAAATCGGGATCCCTCGTTTCCACAGGAGCGGGATATTGATCCTTCGGGATCGCCTTCGGGTCCTTTTTCCTCGGCCCGACGGCCTCAATGCCAATGCTCGCCATAAAGCTGACGTATTTTTCCCTCGCCCCGTCCTGAGATTTGGGCATATACTCCGACTTGCCTTCCCTCGCGTTCTTGCGTCTCCGTTCATTCTCCTCCATGCAACTTTTCAGCTTCGAAGTCGCAGGTTCTCCCGCAAACCGCTGCAGCGCATCGGCGATCACTTCCTCCGCAACGTCATACCTGCGGGTCTTCGTGTAAAATTCCGCCAGGTTATAACAAGCCTGCCAGGGGAGATCGTCTGATCCGCAGAGCAGGGATGCGATCCTTTCCGCCTTATCATAGGCATAATCCATATAATAAGCTCCAACGGCAATGCCGTGAAGTCTTTTCTTCTCCGCCTCTGTCAGGCCGCCGTCCTCTTTGATCGCTTCGTAAATCTCATAAAACCACGGTCTGCTGGCTTTCGGCACATTGGAAGAATTTCCGGCAATTGCCATTGCTATCACCCTTTGGTATTCCTTTCTCGGCGTCGGCAGACCGTCGCTGACCGCAAATACCAGATTCCGCAAATTATAAGGATTGACAAATTCACCGCACAGTTTTTCCCAGATCGGATTTTCTCCGGATCCCGGCTTATATGCGATCAGTTCCTGACAGATCGCTTCCAGATCCGCTCCGCTTCTGCAACTGTCGCACAGATAAGACTCATTCTCTTTTCCACACTTGATACATATAGCCATAATGTCATTCCTCCTTACGCTTTTCCACATACATACCGCATATCGCAATAAACGCACGCGTATGAGTTCGTGGCTTTCCCATCAAATTTCTTGCTCTCAATGTTCCTTATGGTTTCCGATATTTCCGCGACCGTACGGTCAATCGCCGCCCTGGACCACTCGAAGGTGATCAGCGGGCCGCCGTCCTCGCAGTTGGTGTAATACAGGTGCATCCGCCTGACTTTCTTGCCGTAACGCTTCTCAACCAGATAAGCGTAGACTTCGAGCTGTTTCCGGTAATGCTCGACGCGTTCCGGATAGCCCTCGACGTCAGGCTTCGGCCCGGTCTTGTAATCCACGATCTCCACCGTATCGCCCTGCCCCTCGATCAGGTCGATGACGCCCTGGAGGATGTGGTCGGGAAGAACCAAAAAAATCTCTTCTTCCGCCTTCCAGACCCTGCCAAGCTCCTCTTTTCTGTGATGATAATAGCGCATGACCTGCTGCAGCGCATTTTCCCGCTGCTCGTCTGTCAAAAAATATCCCGTCTGCTCCTGCATGCTCTTGTAATTCAAGCTGAACCATTCCTCGATCGCGCGCTCGTTCACCCGATCCTGCCGCCCGGCGATGACGCATTTGTTCATGTCCTCTAACGTCGCGTGTACCAGCGAGCCAACGGACGTATGGAACATCCGGTTCTGCGCAAACCCATATTCCTTATAATACTTGTACTGCGTCGGGCAGCCGTCGTAGACCGCGATATGGGACGTGAAGGAATAGACGTGCTTGTAAGACGCCGCCTTCACATCGGCGAACGCCTCCTCGCCCGCAAAGGAGCGAACGTCCGGCAACTGGCGCAGGTATTCCCCGAAATACTTGCCGTCCGTTTTCTTCGCGGCCAAAACCAGCATATTCTGGGCCCGTGAGAACGCCGTATAATACAGCCTCCAGAAATCAAAGAACTTAATGTCCGCGATCGGCTCAAAAGGCGGGCGGTGGAAGAAGCGGCTCTCCGCCGAGTACAGCAAGGGGTCGCTGTTCCGTCTTGGCGCGTTCCCAAGGGATCCCACCACGACGGCGGGAAATTCCAGCCCCTTGGACTGGTGGATCGTCAGAAAGGAAACGCAGCCGCTCGGCGCATATTCCGACTCATCCTCGTACTCGCCGACGCCGTCCTCGATCATGTATTTAAAGTAAATATTGAAAAGCTCCTCCGGCATCGCCAGCTTATTTCCCGCAGAGATCTGGTGCATGCCATGCAGGAAGGAATAGCGGCCAAGCATCCGCGACAGCTCCGAGAGGTTTCGGGCGGCCCTGCTCTTCGTGACGTTATCCAAAAGGCTGGCTTTTAGATCTTCCCGAAACGGCCTGTAAGCGATCAGGCGGTAAAAAATATCGAGCAGGCCAAGGTCGAGGCTGGATTCTCCGCTTAGGCCCTTGACCGCGTCTTTTATCCCGTCGATGCAGCGCATCAGGCCCGCGTCGGCTTTTGCCAGAGCGAACGCGGCCTTCAAGCATCCGATATAGTAGCGGCGCAGGCCGTCGCCGATCGCGTGCAGGAACAAGTTCTCCTTCAAGTCCATCATATAGCTCTCAAAGCACATGATGACGCATCCAAGGAGCTGCCTTACCTCCCTTCTCTGGAAAAACAGATCTGAGCGCGGCGAATACACCGGGACGCCGTTTTCTTCGAGCCATGCGCCGACCGCCCTCGCCTCCTCGCTTTTCACGGAGCGGAACAGGAAGGCGACCTGGTTGTAGTCGCTGATATTCCCCCTCTCCTTCAAGCCCCTGACAAGCTTTAGCAATTCCTCCTTTTCGGCCTCGATCGAGTCGCCGCCGCAGGCGTACACGGACGCGCCGGGAAGCAGGGGCTTCTTTCCGGCCACGAGCTTCTTTTCGTAGCGGTACTTGTCCCAATTGAAGAGGTTGACGCCGTCCGCATTTTCCATCCATCGGCTGTAGAATGCGACGATCCCAGGCTCGGAGCGGTAGTTGGTGTCCAGATGGATGACCCTGCACGCGTCAAACTTGCCGGGAAACTCCAGGATATTCCGGATCGTGGCGCCGCGGAAGCGGTACATGCCCTGGTCGTCGTCCCCGACCACGCAGATGTTTTCCCGGCTGCCCGCGATCAGCAGGACGATCTGCTCCTGGACGTAATTCGTATCCTGGTACTCGTCCACCATGACATACCGGATGCTTTCCTGAATCCGGGCAAGCGCCTCGGGGTTCTGCCTCATCATGTCGTACGTCCTGGTCTGTATAGAGGAAAAATCCATCGCATTGTTCCGCGCGAGGAGTTCCTGATAGCGGCGCACGAGCTTCGCGAGAAAACGCATATCCTCGTCGGCGTCCGCCTCCATCGCGTCAATATCCGCCAGCTCCTCCATCATCTGGCTGACATAGCGGCAGATCTCAAGAGACTGTTTCCACGGGCTCTTCACGGGAATGTGGTGGCGAAAGCCGCCAAACCGGTTGAAGCTGCTGATGTTGCGGCAAACGAGATACGTCTGCTCGAAGGCGTCCAGCACACGGCATTGCCCCTCTTCCTCCGCGTATTCGGAATATTCCTTGAGAAGACGCAGGCACACGGAATGGAACGTCCCGATGTACATCTCGTTGAGATTTAAGTTCAGGTCGACCAGCTCGTTGGAAATCCTGGTCAGCAGCTCCTTCCCCGCCTTTTCCGTGAAAGTCACCACCATGATCTCGCAGGGCCTCACGCCCTTTTCCCGCACAAGATACGAAATGCGCTTTACCAGCGTGAATGTCTTGCCTGTGCCGGGGCCCGCGATCATCAGGACCGGGCCTTCCGTGGCCAGGATCGCCTCTTTCTGCGCGTCGTTCGCCCCGCCAAGGTCAAAGGTACTCATAGCGGACTCCGATCGCTTTCATGAAATCAAGGAGCTGGCTCATATCGCTCTGGCTGGCATAGATCCGCATTGCCACGCCCTCCTCCACGCTCGCGGGCGGCTGCTCTTTCACGGCAGGCGCCGGGGCCGCCGCGCCTGCTGCTGCCGCGGCCTCTTCTGCAGTCGTAAGTCCCGCGGCGGACACCGCCGCGGTAAGCTCGGCATTCTTCTCCCGCACCGCGTCCATGGAAAGCGTCTCCGCATAGACTTTCAAGAGTGGAACGGTAAACGGGGAGGCCATCGCCTTGACCGCCTCGATCTCGTCATGCGCCTTGTTGATGGCGGCCTGCACGCCCTCCTCATAATAGGCGCGCCTGGTGGATGCGTTGGTCCACTTTTTGTCAAAGAGCTTCGGATAAAGCTCCTCTGCAAGATCGCCAAGGACTACTGCCTTGCGGTCATAATACTTCCTGACCTCCGCTTCCTTCGCTTCCTTCTGGCGGCTCTCATGTTCTTTTACGATCTCGTCGATCGGCGCGCGCTGACGTTCCACCATCCCCACCAGCTCCTTGATCTTCGGCTCCACTGCCTCATATGGGGCGAGGCAGCGCGCCTTGTAAGCCTTCCTGGCTTTTTCGATGATGTCCTTTTCTTTGTTCAGCGCGGCGCGGTCGTTCTTGGCGTCCTTGATGGAATCTTCGGTATAGGCGATACCCGCATAAGCGTCCAGCCTGCTTTGAAGCTCCGCGCGGAGCTGGTCGAAATCCCAGTTGCTGATGTCTGTGTTTTCCAAATGGCTAATCTGCAATTCGTTCATCATGGTAATCCCTCCCGTTTTTGGTTTTTTCTATTGCATAAAAAAGCGCTTACCTTCACCGCCAGACTTCCCCTGTCGGTAAAGATAAGCGCTTTTCTGTATAAGAACAGAACAGGAACCGCTCCTGTTTTCTACGTTTTTTCCTGGGGTTTTTATACCCCCCCCCCAAAATTTTTTTCCACAGCCGCTCCCATAGATCGCATCCCCCTTCTCTTCTGTCATTATACAGAAAAACGAGC
The DNA here is from genome assembly GCA_947626795.1 of uncultured Lachnospiraceae bacterium. GTDB lineage: Bacteria > Bacillota > Clostridia > Lachnospirales > Lachnospiraceae > Petralouisia. Next base: position 21,613 of record CANQTH010000036.1, on the reverse strand, counting down.
GATACTGCAAGGGGGTTTTTCGGGGCGGTTCACGGCTCTCGTAACCGTTCAGCCTTTTCATCACGGATGTCTGCCATATATTCAAAATCCACCTTAGATATGAGAAAGCCTGTTTTTGTGAAAAACCCAGCAAAAGACCGCCGCGCCCCCATCTGCCGGGTTTGCGGCGGTCTTTCCTGTCTTTCATCCAAGGGAGGATGTCGTGCGGCAGGCTTACGCCCCCGCATATACAAATTTATGAAATTTCAAACGGAATCCCTGTTTCCTCATGCACTCCGTAAGAAGCGCCCAAACGCCGTTCCAGGCGTCCCTGTCACTCCACATCCAGCAAAGCGTCCAGATCCTCTTCGCCCGTGCGGACTTTGTACACCTTCGCGACATTGTATACGAAAATCTTGCCGTCGCCGATATGTCCAGTGTAAAGCGTCTTTTTGGCCGCCTCGATGACTTTCTCGACCGGGATGTTGCCCACGATGATCTCCAGCTTCACCTTCGGGAGCAGCGTCGCGTCCATCTCTACGCCGCGGTACCTCTCGCCCGCGCCCCTCTGGATGCCGCAACCCATGACCTGCGTAACCGTCATGCCGGTGACGCCCAGATCGTTCATCGCCTTACGCAGCTTGTCGTACCTGGAAAGCTTCGCGACGATCACTACTTTGTACATTCCGGTGTCGCTCGTCGGCGCGGACACGACTTTGACCGCCGCGTCGCGCAGCGCCGGGGAAGCGCTCTCATAATCCGCAACGCCCAGGTTCGTATTTTCATTGACGTCCATCGTCATCGTGTTTGAAACGTCCATGATGCTGAAGCCGGAGTATGCGGACGCGATCCCATGCTCGCAGGAGTCAAGCCCGACGATCTCCTCTTCTTCCGTCACGCGCAGCCCAACCAGCGCCTTGATCACGAAAAACGCGATCGTGATCGTAACCGCCGTCCACGCGCCTACAGAAAGCACGCCCAGAAGCTGCAGCCCCAACTGATGGAAGCCCCCGCCGTAAAACAGGCCGTTGATCTCGCTCCCCGGAGCGGTATCCGTCGCAAACAGCCCTACCGCGATCGTACCCCAAATGCCGTTTAAGCAATGCACCGCGACCGCGCCGACCGGGTCGTCCACGCGCAGCTTGTAGTCAAGGAGCCATACGCCGAACACTACCAAAAGCCCTGCGACCGCGCCGATCACGATCGCGCCAAGCGCGTCCGTCACGTCGCACGGAGCCGTGATCGCCACCAGGCCAGCCAAAGAAGCGTTCAGGCACATGGAGATATCCGGCTTCCCGTATTTTACCCATGTGAATACCATACATACTACCGTCGCCACGGACGGAGCGACCGTCGTCGTCAAAAAGATGGAGCCAAGCTGCGGGATGCTCGTCGCAGCCGCGCCGTTAAACCCGTACCAGCCTAACCAAAGGATGAAGCAGCCCAGGCACCCAAGCGGGAGGTTATGCCCCGGGAACGCGTTCACCTTCGTGATCTTGCCGTTTTTGTCCTTCGTGAACTTGCCGATGCGCGGTCCTAAGATCTTAGCGCCGATCAGCGCGGAAATGCCGCCTACCATATGGATGGCGCAGGAACCCGCGAAGTCATGGAAGCCCAACTGGGAAAGCCAGCCGCCGCCCCAGATCCAGTGCGCCTCGATCGGATAGATCAGCGCCGAGATCACGCCGGAGTAAATGCAGTAAGACAAAAACTTCGTGCGCTCCGCCATGGCCCCGGACACGATGGTCGCCGTCGTCGCGCAGAATACCAGGTTGAACACGAAATTCGAGAAATCAAAATCCTGGTACGCCGTGAAGATATCAAACCCCGGCTTCCCGATCAGGCCCATAAGATCCTCGCCCAACAAAAGTGAGAAACCGATCAAAATGAACATCACCGTCCCGATACAGAAATCCATCAGGTTCTTCATCAAAATGTTCCCCGTATTCTTCGCACGGGTAAACCCTGCCTCTACCATCGCGAACCCGGCCTGCATCCAGAACACCAGCGCCGCGCCGATCAAAAACCAGATGCCAAACGTATGCTCGCTCACCAAATCAACAATTGCTTGCTCTGCCATAATGTTTCCCTCCTCTTTTTCTTTCGAGCCTCGTATGCTGACTCGTTATTCACTGCCGATCAAGATAGGAACCTCCTCCCATCCGATCAGGCTTTGCCGCCCCACAAAAGGGGCCGGCCATATTCCCCCGCCCGGCCGCAGGCCTTCGCCCGCCGCCCGCGGGAACAAAAAAAGCAGACACTTCTCCCGCGCTCCACAGCTTCGTGGCTCAGTAAAAGCATCTGCTTTTTGTTGTTCATAATTTATTCATTTATCGTTTAAAAAAGTTTCATTTTACCAACATGGAAACTTCATTTCTTCTGCATATAATATAACATATCAGATGATGATCCCAAGTAAGCAAACCACTATTTGAATAAACTTTTTCATAATAAATGCCAGGCGGCGCCAGTTGCCTGGCATCCTCCCTTTTTGGGGGAGGACGCCTCTGGCTTATCTTTCCGCTTACACTTCAAAGATCAGATCGCCATAGGACGGCATCGGCCACATATCCTTGTCTACGATCATCTCCAAACGGTCTACCGGAGCGCGCAGCGCGTCCATCGCGGCTTTCACGTCGTCGCGGTAGCTGATCGCCTGCTCCCTGCCTTCTTCGATCCCGGCAGCCTTCTCCGTCACTTCCACAAGCGCGCCCAACGCATCCTGCGCTTCTGCAAGCAGCCCGGACACTTCCGCGAGCAGCTTCGCCTGCGCGCTTACGTTCGCGCCCTCTCCGCAGGCCGCTTTTACGGAATTGATGGACTCCGCAAGGGCCGTCGTGTACTTGACCACAGCCGGGATGATCTGCTTGCCCGCCATGTCGATCATCGTACGCGCCTCGATGTTGATCGCCTTCGCATAGTTCTCGTACAGGATCTCCGACCTGGATTCCAGCTCGGCCTTCGTGAAGACGTTGAATTTCTCGAACAGGGAGATCGCTTTTTCCGTCGTCAGCGCCGGAACCGCGTCCACCATGGACTTAATGTTCGGAAGCCCGCGGCGTCCAGCCTCTTCTACCCATTCGTCCGAATAGCCGTTGCCGTTAAATACGATCCGCTGATGTTCCGTCGCCTGCTTCTTGATGATATCGTGCAGCGCTTCCTCAAAGTTATCCGCCTTCTCCAAAATGTCGCACGCGTCGGAGAACGCCTCCGCGACGATGGTGTTCAGCACCACGTTCGGCGCGGCGATGGAATCGTTGGAGCCCACCATGCGGAACTCGAATTTATTGCCCGTGAACGCGAACGGCGACGTGCGGTTGCGGTCTGTCGCGTCCTTGCGGAAATCCGGGAGCGTCTTGACGCCCGTCTGGAGAACCTCTCCCTTTAAGCTCCTGGTGGCCGCGCCCGTGCTGATCAGCTGCGTCAGCACATCCTGGAGCTGGTCGCCCAGGAAAATGGAGATGATCGCGGGCGGCGCCTCGTTCGCGCCCAGCCTGTGGTCGTTCCCCGCGTCCGCCGCGGACTCGCGGAGCAGATCCGCGTGCTTGTCAACCGCCTTGAGGATGCAGGTCAATACCAGCAGGAACTGGAAGTTGTCGTGCGGCGTCTTGCCCGGATCTAACAGGTTGATGCCGTCGTCCGTCGTGATCGACCAGTTGTTGTGCTTCCCGGACCCGTTCACGCCCGCGAACGGCTTCTCATGCAGCAGGCAGGTCAGGCCGTGGCGCCCCGCCACTTTTTTCAGCGTCTCCATTACCAACTGGTTGTGATCCACCGCGATATTCGCCTCGGAATAGATCGTCGCCAGCTCGTGCTGCGCCGGAGCCACCTCGTTATGCTGCGTCTTCGCGCTGACGCCAAGCTTCCACAGCTCCTTGTTGACGTCCTTCATATATGCCGCGATCCGCTCGCGGATGGCGCCGAAGTAATGATCCTCCAGCTCCTGCCCCTTCGGCGGCATCGCGCCGAACAGCGTGCGTCCGGTAAAGATCAGGTCTTTCCTCTTTAAATATTTCTCACGGTCAACCAGGAAATACTCCTGCTCCGGCCCTACGGAAGGCGTCACCTTCTTGGACGTCGTGTTCCCGAACAGGCGCAGCAGGCGCAGCGACTGCTCGTTGATCGCCTCCATGGAGCGCAGCAGCGGCGTCTTCTGGTCGAGCGCCTCGCCCGTATAAGAGCAGAACGCGGTCGGGATGCAAAGCGTCGCGCCTGCGGCGTCCTGCCTTACGAACGCCGGGGAAGTGCAGTCCCACGCGGTATATCCACGCGCCTCGAATGTCGCGCGCAGGCCCCCGGACGGGAAAGAAGATGCGTCCGGCTCCCCCTTGATCAGCTCTTTCCCTGAAAAACTCATCAGGACTTTCCCATTCGGCATCGGCGCCGTAATGAAAGAATCGTGTTTCTCAGCGGTAACGCCAGTCAACGGCTGGAACCAGTGGGTATAATGCGTAGCGCCTTTTTCAATTGCCCATTCTTTCATCTCATGCGCGACCACATCGGCTGTCTCAAGATCCAAGTCCTTCTCTTCCTCAATGACCTCCCGCAGTTTCTTGTAAACCTTCTTGGGGAGGCGTTCCTGCATGACAGCGTCGTTGAATACGTTTTCGCCGAAGATTTCCGCCACATTGAAATACTCGCTCATTTTTACTCATCCTCTCTCTTTGTTTTCATACATCCCAAACGCCTGCCGCTCCTCCCGTCCCTGCCGGGCGGGACGTTCCCGCTGGGAAAAAGCCCTCCAGCCGACAGCCATGTACCGAACCGCCGCTTTCTGCCGGGCGGGACGTTCCCGCCGGAAAAAAGCCCTGATACGACAACAAGGGTATCCCCTCTCCGGAACACCCTTGTTCTTCACGTTTGCTGTATGTCTGTTAATAGGATATCCTAACTCTTCCAAAAATGCAATAGATATTTCAGAAAAAATTTATCGTATTTTTCGGAAATTTTTATTAAAAATGACAAATTTCCCGCGCCTACCCTACCATCACCCGGATCGCCTGCCTCTCGTTTTGGATCTCGACCCTGCTGTGGCTGCCGCCATACTCCCCGTCCAGCGTCCAGGGGATCTCATGAGCGGATTCCACGCAGATCCGCCCCGCCTTGAACGTGTCGATGAGGGGCGTGTCGCCCATGAGGTTCGTCAGGCTGCCGATGACCTCGTTCAGCTCTATGGGATTCCTGGGCATATGGACCAGCGTCACCTCGAACAGCCCGTCGTCCAGCTTGACGTCCTTCCCCGTGATGTGCTTGAACCCGCCCGCAGACGTGGAATTTGTCACCATCCCGTAGATAAAATCGCCCTCGACCGCTTCGTCCCCGTCCCCATACGTCACACGCAGATGGATCGGCTGGACCGTATGCAGGTGCTTCACGCCTTCGAGCAGGTACGCCGCGTGGCCTAAGCGGTTCTTCATGTCCTGGCTCGTCTCATAGGAGACGTCGGTAAACAGCCCGAACGCCGCGATATAGACAAAATACCGCTCGTTAAACCGCCCGACGTCGCATCCGAACGCCTTCCCGCCCACGGCCGCCTGGGCCGCCTTCCCCATCTGCTTCGGGATCTTTAGGGAGCTTGCGAAATCGTTCGTGCTGCCCGACGGGATGTAGCCGACCGGGACTTTCCGCTCCCGCTCCATCATCCCGCTGACCGCCTCGTTCAGCGTGCCGTCGCCGCCGCAGCAGACTACGAGCTGGTATGCGCCCGCCTGCTCCCGCACGACCTCTCTGGCGTCCCGCGGCGCCTGGGTCGGATGCGCCGTGACCTCATATCCGTTTTTCACAAAGCAATCGATGATCTCCATCAGCTTATTCTTGATCTGTCCCTTCCCCGAATGGGGGTTGAACACAAACAGCAATCTCTTCTTTTCCATCGTTCCAAACCCTTCTGCCCCGCCGCGCTAGGCCGGACCTTTTTCCCGCAGCTCCGCCGCGATCTCCGACAGCTTACGCAGGCGGTGGTTGATCCCGGACTTCCCTACCGGGGGGTTGAGCAGCGCGCCCAGCTCCTTTAACGGCGCCTGCGGGTATGAAAGCCTCGCCTGCGCCGCCTCCCGCAGGTTGTCCGGCAGGCTGCCCAGCCCCTTCGCCTTTTGGATATAGCGGATGTCCTCCAACTGCTTGACCGCCGCACTCACCGTCTTATGGATGTTCGCCGTCTCGCAGTTGACCTGCCGATTGACGGAATTGCGCATCTCCTTCAAAATGCGCACGTTCTCCAGATCCATCAGCGCGACGTGCGCCTTCATGATGTTGAGCATATCGACGATCTGCGACCCTTCCTTTAAATAGACCACGTAATTCTTCTTGCGCATCACGATCTTCGCGTCCATCTCGAAGCTGTTGACGATCTCCTGCATCTGCGCCGCCTTTTCCCCGCTGTCGCAGACAAACTCAAAATGGTAGGACTTCTCCGGATCGCTCATTGACCCCGCGCTCAGGAACGCGCCGCGGATAAATGCCCGGCGGCAGCAGGAATTCTGCACCAGCATCCGGTTTGCGAGCAGCCGCGTGCGGATATCCTCGTTCTTCTCATTCCGCCATTTCACGGCCTGCAGGACTTTCCCGATCTTCTCCTGATCGGAAAGCGCAAGCACGAAGATCCGGCTTTTATGGAGGTAGACGTTCTGGCGCACCGCGATCGCGCAGGACGCCTGGAAGGCCTCCTTCATCAAGACAAAATATTTCCGGGCGAGCGGAAGGCTCTCCGTATAGACCCTCAGAACGCTCCCCGCACCATCCGCCTCAAACTTGCCCGCAAAGCCCAAGATCGCCGCGATCTCCGCGATCTGGCAATGGCGGCCCTTGGGGATCTGCCGCGATAATTCTTCCTTGACCCGGCTTGAAAATGACATACTACCATCTCCTGTCGCTGCCTGCGGCAAGCCAGGCTTTTGCCTGCCCGCCGCTATTTGGATTCGTCCGGCTGCGTTACTTCTGACAGCAGCCTGCGGCAGGCCAGGCTTTTGCCCACCCGCCGCTATTTGGATTTGTCCGGTTTCGTTACTTCTGACAGCAGCCTGCGGCAGGCCAGGCTTTTGCCTGCCCGCCGCCCTTACTGATCAGGCGGGATTGGCTTCCGCCTCCCGACGCGGCGCGGAAGCGCCAGGGCCCGCCTGCGGTTCCTGGGCCCTAAGCGCGTCTTTTTGGATATCCCGATGCTCGATCTTGATCCCAAACTCCTCCTCGTGGCACAGGCGCGCATACAGCGCGTTGGCAAGCGTGACGGAACGGTGCTTTCCGCCCGTGCATCCCACGCTGACGACAAGCTGCGCCTTCCCTTCGGCTATGTAATTCGGGATCAAAAAGCGCACCATGTCCTCGAGTTTATCCAGGAACTGCCCCGCCTCCTTATGCTGCATGACAAACTCCTGAACCTCCCTGTCGTTGCCCGTCTTCTTCCGAAGCCCCTCCACGTAATAGGGATTGGGCAGGAAGCGCACGTCGAAAACGAGGTCGGAATCCGTCGGTATGCCGTACTTAAACCCGAACGAGAGGACCGTGATGAACAAGTTCTTGTAATCCTGGTTCTGGATGAAGATCTTTTCCAGCTCCGCCTTCAGCTCGCGCGTCAGCATATTGCTGGTGTCTATGATATAATCCGCCTGCTTCTTCAAAAAGCCAAGCCGCCCGCGCTCCGCCCGGATCCCGCGCCCCACGCGTTCCACGCCCGCGAGCGGGTGGGCGCGCCTCGTCTCCTTGTAACGCTTCACCAGCACCTCGTCCTCCGAGTCCAGGTAGAGGATCTCAAACCGCTTCCCCGCCTGGGCCTGCCTGTCTAAAATGCTCTGCAGCTCGTCGAGCGACTGCCCGCTCCGGATGTCGATGCCGACCGCGACTTTCTGAAGCTCCGAATCCGACGCCTCCGCCAGCTCCGCAAACTTCTCGATCAGCGCGATCGGCAGGTTATCCACGCAAAAGTACCCGATGTCCTCCATGACTTTTAACGCCGTGCTTTTCCCCGCGCCGGACATTCCCGTTATGATCACAAACCTCAAGAAACCACTCCCCTCCATGGAACCCGCAGCCCAAAGCCCGCGTTCCCTAAAATTCCCCGATCATCTTCACTTCCGGCTCCAGGCGCACGCCAAATTCCCGCTCCACCTTATCCTGCACGTCGCGGATAAGCTGGAGGATCTGCGCGGAAGTCGCCCGCCCCCGGTTTATCACAAAGCCGCAGTGCTTCTCGGAGACCTGCGCGTCCCCGACCCGATAGCTGCGAAGCCCCGCGTCCTGGATCAGCTTCCCGGCGAAATGCCCCTCCGGCCGCTTGAACGTGCTGCCCGCGCTCGGATATTCCATGGGCTGCTTTTCGTTCCGCATCCGGCGAAGCTCCGCCATCCGCCGCCCGATCTCCTCTTTCTCGCCCGGATGAAGCCGCAGCCTGGCCTCCAGGACAAGATAGCCCTTTTTCGGAATGCAGCTATGGCGGTACCCAAGCTCCAGCTCTTCTGCCGCGAGCGTCCGTTCCTTCCCTTCCGGCGTCAGGACCCGGACGCTCTCTAAGACCTGCCGCATCTCGCCGCCGTACGCCCCGGCGTTCATCACGGCCGCGCCGCCGACGCTGCCCGGGATGCCGGACGCAAATTCCATTCCGGAAAGCCCGCAGGACGCCGCCTTGTGCGCCACGGCGGACAAAAGCGCGCCCGCCTGCGCCGTGACGCAGTCCCCGTCCACCGTCACTTCATCCGCGCCTTTCCCGATCTCCATGACAAGGCCGCGGACTCCCCGGTCGCCCACCAGCAGGTTGCTCCCGTTGCCGATGACCGTGACAGGAATCCCGTGCCGCCTGCAAAGCTCCGCCACAGGCCCCGCCTGCCGGATGGAAGGGCGCGCGTAATAATCCGCCGGGCCGCCCGTCCGGAACGTCACATGGCTGTCCATCCGCTCCCCCGCCAGGCACGGGCTGTCCCCTAAAAGTTCCTGCAATTGCCCAAAAAATCTCCCGTCCACGATCTACGCCTCTCTCAAAAACGCCAGATAGCCCCGCTTCGCCTCATACAGATCCACCTTGCTGACAATCTCCCAGGGCGCGTGCATATTTAAGACCGCGATCCCGCTGTCGATGACGGACATATTGTGATCCGCCAGGATATAGGCGATCGTGCCGCCGCCGCCCTGATCCACCTTGCCAAGCTCCGACGTCTGGAAGCTGACCTCGTTCCCATCCATGATCTTCCGGAGCTGCGCCATGTATTCCGCATTGGCGTCGTTCGACCCGCTCTTCCCGCGCGAGCCTGTGTACTTGTTGAACACCAGGCCTTTCCCCAGGTAGGCGCAGTTCTTCTTCTCCATGACGGAAGCGTAGAGCGGGTCGTAGGCCGCGCTCACGTCGGAGGAGAGTGCCTTGGAATTGCTGACCGCGCGGTTGAACGCGATCTGGTCGTAGCCGCCCATCCCCTGCAAGATCTCCGCTACCGCATAGGAAAAGAACTTCGACTTCATCCCGGTCGCCCCGACGCTCCCGATCTCTTCCTTGTCCACCAGCAGGCACACGCTCGTCTTCTCGCATACGCCAGCCTCCAGCAGCGCGGCGAAAGACGGATAGGCGCATACCCGGTCGTCATGCCCGTAGCCCATCACCATGCTGCGGTCCACGCCGTAATCCCGCGCCTTCCCGGCCGGGACGACCTCAAGCTCCGCGGACAGGAAATCGTCTTCCTCGATCCCGTACTGCTCCTTTAGGAGGTTCAGCACGTTCGCCTTTACGGCCTCTTTTTCCTTCTTTCCTTCTTCCTCTTCCCCAAAGAGCGGGATGCTCCCAGCCAGGACGTCCAGATTCTCCCCCTCGATCACCTTGGACGCCTTCTTCTCCATCTGCTCACTCGCCAGATGGATGAGCAGATCCGTCACCCCGAACACCGGGTCGCCTTCCCTTTCCCCAAGGCTGACTTCCACTTTCGTGCCGTCCTTCTTCACGATCACGCCGTGCAGCGCGAGCGGGAGCGCCACCCACTGGTATTTCTTGACGCCGCCGTAATAATGCGTGTCAAACAGCGCAAGCCCCGTATCCTCGTAAAGCGGGACCTGCTTTAAATCCAGCCTGGGCGAATCGATGTGCGCGCCCAGGATATTCATGCCTTCCGACAGCGGCTTTTCCCCAATCACGAAAAGCGCGAGCATCTTCCCCATGTTCTGCGCGTACAGCTTGTCGCCCGTCCTGATCTTCCTGCCGGACGCCGCGACCTCGTTTAAGTCCTCAAATCCGGCCGCCTTTGCCCGGGCGGTCAATTCTGCCGCGCACTCGCGCTCCGTCTTGCATTCGGAAATGAATTTCTTATACTCCTCCGCAAAAGCGAAGACGGCGTCCCGCCGCTCCCCCTGCGGATATTTTTCCCAAGCGTTTTTCTTTTCCATCCTGCTCCTACTCCTCCTCTTCCTCTTCCGATTTATGGAAATTCGCCTGCACCCTGCGGTACAGCTCCTGCGCCGCGTTATAGCCCATCTTCTTCTGCCTGTGGTTGACCGCCGCCGACTCGCAGATGATCGCAAGATTCCGCCCCGGGCGGATCGGCAGGGAATGGCACACGACCTTATTTCCCAGGAACTCCGTATATTCCTCTTCCAGGCCCAGGCGGTCGTACTCATTATCCTTCTTCCAGTCTTCGAGCTTGATCACCAGGTCGATGTTCTGCTTCTCCTTTACGCACTCCACGCCGTAGAGCGTCTTAACGTCGATGATGCCCACGCCGCGCAGCTCGATAAAATGCCGCGTGATGTCCGGCGCGGTCCCGACCAGCTTATGCTCGTTGATCTTGCGGATCTCCACCACGTCGTCGCTGACAAGTCTGTGTCCGCGGCGGATCAGCTCCAGCGCGGCCTCGCTCTTCCCGATGCCGCTCTCGCCCATGATCAAAAGCCCCTCGCCATAGACGTCCACCAGCACGCCGTGGATGGAAATAAAGGGCGCAAGCTCCTCCCTCAGATAGAAGATCAGCTCCGCCATGAACGTCGACGTCTCATAGCTCGTGGACAAGACCGGGGTATTGTTCTCGGTCGCGATCTGGATCAGCTCCTTGTCCGGCTCTAAGTCATGGCTGAAGATCACGCAGGGGATGTTATAGGAGAAAAGTTCCTTGTAGACCTTGCTCTTTTCCTCCTGGCTCATCTTCTGCAGGTACGTATATTCCACCATCCCGACGATCTGGATGCGTTTGCTCTCAAAATGGTCGAAATATCCTGTAAGCTGCAGTGCCGGGCGGTTGACGTCCTCAATCTCAACCTTGCGCTTTTTCGTGTCCACCTCCGGGTTCAATACCTTCAGATCCATCTTTTCCACTATTTTCTTAATACTTACGCCGCTCATCTGCATCATCCTTCCTTTCTGGCTCATGGCCTGCCCTCTTCTTTATGGAAAAATTCATAAACCGCCTGCGCCGCCTGCGCGTTCATCGCCGGAAGACGCGCGAGCGTCCCGACGTCCGCCGCCCGGATCCCGTCCAACGAGAGAAATTCCTTCATCAATGCCTTCCTCCGGGCAGGCCCGATGCCGGGAATGTCGTCCAGCACGGAATGGACCTGCTCCTTGCCCCGCAGCGAACGGTGGTACTCGATCGCGAAGCGGTGCGCCTCGTCCTGGATCCGCGTGATCAGCTTAAATCCCTCGCTGCGCTTGTCAATGGGGACTTCCTCATTTTGGTAATACAGCCCCCGGGTGCGGTGGCTGTCGTCCTTCACCATGCCGCATACCGGAATGTCCAGCCCCATCTCCCCTAACGCCTGCAGCGCCACGTTGACCTGCCCTTTCCCGCCGTCCATCATGATCAGATCCGGGAAACGCGTGAAGCTGCCATACTCCGGATCCATCTCCTGTTCCCTTCGCTCCTCGCGTTCCCTTATCCCGTGGGAAAAGCGCCGCGTCAGCACCTCGTGCATCGAACCGTAATCGTCCGGCCCCGTCACCGTGCGCAGCTTGAATTTGCGGTAGTCGCTCCGCTTGGGCCGTCCCTTCTCGTAGACGACCATCGAGCCGACCGCCTCAAAGCCGCTGATATTGGAAATGTCGTACGCCTCGACGCGCCTTATCCCGTCCAGCCCCAGCAGCTCGCCGATCTCCTTTAGCGCGCCGATCGTCCGGCCCTCTTCCCGCTTGATCTTTTCCTTGTCCTGGGAAAGGACCATCCGGGCGTTCTGCGCCGCCAGCTCCACCAGTTTTTCCTTCGCCCCTTTCTTCGGGACGCGGATGCGCACCTTCTGACCGCGCTTTTTGGAAAGCCATTCCTCAAGGAGCGCGGCCTCCCCGATCTCTTCCTGGATCATAAGCTCGCGCGGGATGAACGGCGTCCCGGCGTAAAACTGCTTTAAGAACGTCTCCAAAACCTGCGGGCGCGAATCCCCGCTTCGGACGCTCACATGGAAATGATCGCGCCCGATCAGCTTGCCGTCCCGTACAAAAAAGACCTGCACGACGGCGTCCTCCCCGTCCGACGCCATGGCGACAACGTCCTTGTCCTCCCCGTCGGAATTCGTGATCTTCTGCTTCTGCGCCACCTGCCTTACCGCTCCTAACAATTCCCGGTACTCGATCGCTTTCTCAAAATCCATCCGGTCCGACGCCTCCTGCATCTTCTCTTCCAGGCCGGACAGCACGGGCTGGTAATTCCCGTTCAGGAAATCCATCGCGCAGCCGATCTTTTCCCGGTATTCCTCCTTGCTGACATTCCCCTGGCAGGGGGCCATGCATCGGTGGATATGGTAATTCAGGCAGGGCCGCTCTTTCCCCGCGTCGCGCGGCAGGGAACGCCTGCAGGAGCGGATGGAATACAGCTTCTGGATCAGCTCGATCGTCTCCTTGACCGCCCCCGCGCTCGTATACGGCCCGAAATAGCGCGACTTGTCTTTTTTCATCTGACGTGAAAAGAGGACTCTGGGAAAATCCTCTCCCAGCGTCACTCTGATGTAGGGATATGATTTGTCATCCCTTAGCATGGTATTGTATTTCGGCCGATGCTCCTTGATCAAGTTGCATTCCAAGATCAGGGCCTCCAACTCAGAATCCGTGATGATATATTCAAACCTCGCGATCTGCTTTACCATCTGATCCTTTTTGATCCCTTCGTTATGGCTCGGCCGGAAATACTGGCGGACGCGGTTTCTAAGGTTGACTGCCTTCCCTACATAGATGACCGCATCCTTCTCGTCATGCATGAGATACACTCCCGGCTTAGCCGGGAGTTTTTTCAGTTCTTCCCGGATATCAAACATTATTTTAATCCTTTTAGCAGCATATCGAGATAATCTTCCCCTTCCGGCTTCTTTTCCTCCGGCTTCGGCTCTTCTTCCGGCGCTTCCATCTCTTCCTTCGCCTCTTCCCGGACGTCCTTCCGCTCCGGCTCAGGCGTTTCCGGCTCTTCGGGATCTTCGTCCGGAACGTCTTCCAGCTCCGCCCCGGCCATCTCAGGCTTTGCTTCCGGCGCTTCCGCAGCCTGTTCCGTCGCTGCCTCCGGCTGGCCTGCCGCCTCTTCCGGGTCTGATCCTCCCGCCTGCACGGACGCCTCGATCCGCCGCCGGATCTCTTCTAAGCCGTACGCTTCCGCCATTTCCGGCGTCTCCGCCTCGCCATGCCGGATCTCCAGCTCTTCCCAGTTCAGCTCCGGGTCTTCCCATTCCAGCTCAAGGCCTTCGTCCAGCTCCGCTTCTTCCTGCGCAGCCTGCCTGTCCTTCGGCTTCTCATCCTGCCCCGCGCCTGACGGCATATCTTCTGACGATGTTTCCATTCGCGCGACTGACGCCCCGGCTTCCCAGCCTCTTTCCGGCTGATTCCAGCCCGCGCCCCGTATATCCTTCGGTTCTCCGGCCTGTTCCGCACGGATTGGCGCATCTCCTGACGATGTTTCCATTCGCGCATCCGACGCCCCGGCTTCCCAGCCTCTTTCCGGCTGGCTCCAGCCCGCGCTCCGCATATCCTTCGATTCTCCGGCCTGCTCCGCCACGGTCGGCGCATCTCCTGGATTTTCAGCCTGTTCCGCACCGATCGGCGCATCTTCCGGCCCCGCCGCATCGATTAACGCATCTTCCGGTTTCCCGGCCTGTTCCGCACGGATTGGCGCATCTTCCGGCCCTGCCGCATCAGTCGGCGCATCTTCCGCCCGCGCAGGGGCTTTCCGGCTCGGCGCAGCCGCATATTCCTCGCGGATGTTGGCGCTGATCTCCTTTAACGGCTTCCAGTCCGCCTTCTTCCACTCCGGCTCATCCAGGGCGTTCCGATTCCCGATCTGCGCGGAACGCTCTTCCCATTTTTCCAGTTCCTCCGCCCGGCTGCCTTTGGAAATGGCCTCCGACTTTTCCGCCTTAAATTCTTCCGCCGCTTTTTCCGCGTCCGTCTTTTCCTCTGGCTCCGGCAGGCCCTTCAGCCTGCGGAAGATCTTCATGAACTCTTTCCCTGTGATCGTCTCATGATCATACAGGTAGCCCGCGATCTCGTCCAGGATATCCCTGTTCTCCTCCAAAAGACGGGTCGCCTCCTGGTAGCTCTCCTTTAAGATCCGCATGACTTCCTGATCGATCTGCGCGGCCGTCTCTTCCCCGCAGTTCAAGCTGGCCCGGCCGTCCAGATACTGGCTCTCCACCGTCACCAGCCCCATCAGGCCGAATTTCTCAGACATCCCGTACTGCGTGACCATCGCGCGCGCCATCTTCGTCGCCTGCTCGATATCGTTCGACGCCCCCGTCGTCACGGAATCAAAGACGATCTCCTCCGCCGCGCGCCCGCCCATGTACGTGACGATGTGCGCCAGCAGCTCGTTTTTCGTCATCAGGAATTTTTCCTCTTCCGGCACCTGCATCGTATAGCCCAGCGCGCCCATCGTGCGCGGGACGATCGTGATCTTCTGCACCGGCTCCGCGTCCTTCTGGAGCGCGGTCACTAACGCGTGGCCCACCTCATGGTAAGCCACCATCTTCTTCTCCTTCGGCCCCATGATGCGGTCTTTCTTCTCTTTCCCGGCGATCACGACTTCCACCGACTCAAACAGGTCGTTCTGGTTGACGTACCGCCTGCCATGCTTTACGGCGTTGATCGCCGCCTCATTGATCATGTTGGCCAGATCCGAGCCGACCGCCCCGGACGTCGCCAGGCCGATCGCGTCCAGATCCACCGTGTCGTCCATCAGCACATGCTTGGCGTGAACCTTTAACGTCTCCACCCTGCCCTTCAAATCAGGCTTATCCACAATGATCCTCCGGTCAAAACGCCCCGGACGCAGCAGTGCCTTATCCAGCACCTCCGGGCGGTTGGTCGCCGCGAGGATCAAAAGCCCCTTCGACGTGTCAAACCCGTCCATCTCGGACAAAAGCTGGTTCAGCGTCTGCTCGCGCTCGTCGTTGCCGCCGTAACGCGTGTCGCGGCTCTTCCCGATCGCGTCGATCTCGTCGATGAAGATGATGCACGGCGCCTGCTTCTGCGCCTCCTTGAACAAGTCTCGGACGCGTGACGCGCCCACGCCTACGAACATCTCCACAAAGTCCGATCCCGCCAGGGAGAAAAACGGCACCTTCGCCTCCCCGGCCACGGCCTTGGCGAGCAGCGTCTTCCCCGTCCCGGGAGGGCCCACCAGCAGCGCGCCCTTGGGGAGCTTCGCGCCAATGTCCGCATATTTCTTCGGATTATGCAGGAAGTCCACGACCTCCTGCAGGGACTCCTTCGCCTCATCCTGGCCCGCGACGTCCTTAAAGGTGACGCCCGTAGACTTCTCCACGTATACTTTCGCGGTATTCTTGCCGACGCCCATGACGCCGCCCCCGCCCATCTTGCGGAAAATAAAAAAATACAGCAGCACCCACACGATCACCAGCGGAAGGATATAGCTCGCAAAATTCCACAGCAGCACGGACGAAAGATCCTCGACCGTCCCCCCGAACCGCACGTTATGTTCTTTCAGCAGCGGCAGCAGGTTCTCGTCGTTCAGCTCCGCCGTGTAATATGTGATCCTGTAAAACGTATTTTGGCTCGTCTTCGGGACGATCTCGATCCGGCTCGATGTGAACGTGACCTGCTCCACCTTGCCATTCTCCACCATATTGATGAATTCCGAATAAGAGATCTCCTTGTTCGTCGCGTTCCGCGCGCAGCTATTGAGCAGGCTCGTCAAAAACAGCACCATCAGCGCGGCCGCGATGAACACAAGCGCCGTCATCCCGTTCTTATTATTCCCGCCATTCTTGTTCCCGCCGTTATTCTTGTTATTGCTTCCTTTGTTCTCCATGTATTTCCTCCTGCATCACAAAGTACGGATTTCTTGTAACAGTTCAGCTTTCGGCCTCACAGTTACGGAATCCGGCTTATTTCAAGTTTGCCTTCGGCAAAGATCCGGATTCCCACTCGGCAAAATTTACACGTTCTTACGGACTTTGAATCAAGTGCAAAGTCCCGGGCTGAACTGTTACGATTTCTTGCCGTCGGCAGCCGCCCGGCGCCTCCCTCGCGCCGCGGGCTTTTGCTAACGCTTCTTCCATTATAGGGGTATTCCCTTTGAAAATCAATACAAAAAAAGGCGCAAAAAAATTTTTTCCAAATAGTTCTGGATTTCTTTTCGCCCAGGCTGTATAATATAAGAATATATTCCTATTTCCCGCGCCGCAAGGCGGGCTGTCCGTTCCGGCCCTGCGGCGTTTTTGGAAAAACCAGTCCGATCGGCTTTCCCTTAGCCGCGGCAGCTTATGCAAAAAGGAGGAACCACCTATGTCCGTAAAATACGTTTTTGTCACCGGAGGCGTCGTTTCCGGCCTTGGGAAGGGGATCACGGCAGCTTCTTTGGGACGCCTGCTGAAAGCCCGCGGATACAAGGTCACGATGCAGAAATTCGACCCGTACATCAACATCGACCCGGGGACGATGAACCCGATCCAGCACGGCGAAGTCTTCGTGACGGACGACGGCGCGGAGACTGACCTTGACCTGGGGCATTACGAGCGTTTCATCGACGAGAACCTCAGCAAGAATTCCAACGTGACGACCGGGAAAGTCTATTGGTCCGTCCTGCAAAAAGAACGCCGCGGCGACTACGGGGGCGGCACCGTCCAGGTGATCCCCCACATCACGAACGAGATCAAGAGCCGCTTTTACCGGAATTTCACGACGGAGGACACGCAGATCGCCATCATCGAGGTCGGCGGGACCGTGGGCGACATGGAGAGCCAGCCGTTCTTAGAGTCCATCCGGCAGTTCCAGCATGAAGTCGGGCATGAGAACGCGATCATCATCCACGTCACGCTCATCCCGTACATCAGCGCTTCCGGGGAGATGAAGACGAAGCCCACTCAGGCAAGCGTCAAGGAACTCCAGAGCATGGGCATCCAGCCTGACATTATTGTATGCCGTTCCGAATACCTTTTAGACCAGGGAATCAAAGACAAAATTGCCTTATTCTGTAACGTCCCGAACAGCCGCGTGCTGCAGAACCTGGACGTGGAATATCTCTATGAGGCGCCTCTTGAGATGGAAAAAGAGCATTTGGCGCAGGTGGCCTGCGAATGCCTCCGCCTGGACTGCCCGGAGCCTGACTTGAGCGACTGGATCGAGATGGTAGACGCGCTCCGCCATCCCGACAAGGAAGTGGAGATCGCGCTGGTCGGGAAATATACCGCGCTCCACGACGCCTATATCTCCGTCGTGGAAGCCTTAAAGCACGGCGGCATCGCGGAACGCGCCACGGTGAACCTCAAGTGGGTGGATTCCGAGCTGCTAAACGAGGACAACGCAGAAGAAACGCTCGGCAGCGCGCAGGGCATCCTGGTACCCGGCGGCTTCGGCGACCGCGGCGTGGAAGGGATGGTCGTCGCCGCGCGCTACGCCAGGGAGCATGGCGTCCCGTACCTCGGGCTTTGCCTGGGGATGCAGGTCGCGATCGTCGAGTTTGCCCGGCACGTCTGCGGATTCCACGACGCCCACAGCATCGAGCTGGACCCCAACACCACGCATCCGGTCATCGCGCTCATGCCGGACCAGAGCGACGTGGAAGACTTGGGCGGGACGCTCCGCCTCGGCTCCTATCCCTGCATCCTGGACAAGTCCTCCCGGGCTTACCAGGTATACGGCAAGGAGACGATCGAAGAACGCCACCGCCACCGCTATGAGGTGAACAACGACTACCGCTCCGTCCTCTCGGAACACGGCATGAAGCTGTGCGGCCTTTCCCCGGACGGGCGGATCGTCGAGATGATCGAGATCTCCAGCCACCCGTGGTTCATCGCGACTCAGGCGCATCCGGAGCTGAAGTCCCGGCCCAACCGCCCGCATCCGCTCTTCAAAGGCTTCGTGGAAGCCGCAACCAAGACAAAACGCAAGGAGCCGCGCCCCTAGCGGCCGGCTTTATCAGATCAGAGGCCGCCATGGAATCTCAACATATATTATCCATTTTGCGCCAGGTACAGGACGGCGCGCTTGACGTTCACGACGCGTACGCGCAGCTAAAGATCAGCCCGTTTGAGGACTTGGGCTATGCGAAGATCGACCACCACAGGAAGATCCGCCAGGGCGTCCCGGAAGTGATCTACGGCGCGGGGAAGACGCCGGAGCAGATCGAGGGCATCCTCCGCTCGCTCCTTTCCCACTGCCAGGAAAACATCCTGATCACCCGGCTTCCCGAAGCCTCCGCCGCTTATCTGTCCACGCGCTTTTCCCTCACTTATGACAAAATTTCCCGTATCGGGGTCGTCAACCGCAAAGCGGACGTGACCGCTTCCGGCACGATCGTCGTCGCCACCGGAGGCACGAGCGACATTCCCGTCGCGGAAGAGGCCGCGCTGACGGCGGAAGTATTGGGAAATTCCGTGGAACGGCTCTACGACGTGGGCGTAGCCGGCATCCATCGGCTTCTTTCCCATGTGGACAGCCTTGCGGGCGCGACCGTGACGATCGCCGTCGCGGGAATGGAAGGCGCGCTCGCGAGCGTGATCGGCGGGCTGAGCGACTGCCCCGTGATCGCCGTCCCGACCAGCGTAGGGTACGGCGCAAATTTCCAGGGTCTCTCCGCCCTGCTCTCCATGCTCAATTCCTGCGCCAGCGGCGTTTCCGTCGTAAACATTGACAACGGGTTCGGGGCCGGGTACCTCGCCAGCATGATCAACCATCTCGCCGATCCCAACGCCCCCGCCAACACTTGACTTGATCAGACAGGAGGTTATGCATTATGAACACACTTTTTTTAGAATGTAACATGGGTGCTTCCGGAGATATGCTCATGGGCGCGCTCTATGAGCTTTTGCCGGAATCCGGGCAGCAGCAGTTCTTATCGGCTATGAACGGCCTTTTCCCGGACAGCGTCATGCTCTCCGCCGTCCCGAAGGAAAAATGCGGGATCTGGGGGACGAAAATGAACGTGGTGATCTTAGGGCAGACGGAAGAGGATGCCCCAGCCCACGCGGACGGCGCGCATCCGGAAGATGCGTCCCATGCGGACGACGCGCCGGAAGACGCTATGCGCCACGCGAGCGACCATGGCCAGCAGGCGGACGTCCCGCGCCCCGGCACGCTGCATCACCACACGACTTACCCGGAAATGCTTTCCCGCATAGACAGCCTCCCCGTCTCGTCCGATGTCAAAGAACACGCGAAAGCCGTCTATGCCCTGATCGGATCTGCGGAAAGCAGCGCGCACCACACCGAGCTTTCCCAGATCCACTTCCATGAAGTCGGGACATGGGACGCCCTGATCGACGTCGTCGGATGCTGCCTCCTCTTTGAGATGCTGGATCCGGAGCAGATCATCGCCTCCCCCATCCACGTAGGGAGCGGCAGCGTCCGCTGCGCGCACGGGATCCTTCCCGTCCCCGCGCCCGCGACCGCCGAGATCTTAAAGGACGTCCCCATTTACTGCGGATCCATAGAAGGGGAGCTTTGCACGCCGACCGGGGCCGCGCTGCTCAAGCATTTTGCCAGCCAGTTCATCGCCATGCCGCCCATGGCCGTGGAAAAGACGGGCTACGGCATGGGGACGAGAAATTTCCCCACCGCGAACTGCCTGCGGGCTTTCTGGGGCAGCATGAGCGTTCTGCCCGTGCCTGCGCCGCGCCAGCTCCCAGGCTCGTACCCGGGGCGCCCGCTCAGCGAGCTGCGCGGCCAGGAAACGCGCCCGGACCTCTATACGGAGCAGTTCCACAGCCTGGATCAGATCCTGGAGCTTTCCTGCAACCTGGACGACATGGCGCCGGAAGCCGTTTCCTACGCGGCAGGCCTGCTGCTCGACGCAGGCGCGCTGGACGTCTATACGACCGCCGTCCAGATGAAAAAAGGCCGTCACGGCCTGCTCCTGACCTGCCTGTGCAACCCGGAAGAGGAAAGCCGTTTCAGCAAGCTTATCCTAAAGCACACGACGACGCGCGGCATCCGCATCCAGCCCTGCTACCGCAGGACGCTGGACGCGCAGTTCCGGAAAGTGCGCACCATCTACGGGGAGATCACCGTAAAGGTCAGCTCCGGATACGGCATCAGCAAATGCAAGCCGGAATACGACGACGTGGTCGCCGCCGCGAAGCAGTGCAAGGTTCCGTTCCAGAAGGTTTACGACGAGGCCATGGAGGAATGCCGGAAAGAGACCGCTCTGTGACAATAGCATAAGGGCCGCCTGAATCTCAAAGAGGCTGCCGCAGCAAGGACCCGACACGCAAGACATGGTATCCCGATCCAACGATACGATGCCCTGCGCGCAGGTTCCTTCGCGCGGCAGTCTCTTTTGATTGGCTTGCCCGGCTGATTCTGATAAAATGTTATGTTACATAACCACAGCCGCAAAAGTCAGATTTCACAAAAAGGAGGTTCCTTATGGGTACGACACAACCGATCAAAGACATTTCACAGATCAACGCATTCAAAGAATTTTTCACCGTAAAAAAGCCGAATTTCCGAAATTACGCGCTCTTCTGCATCGGCATCAACTCCGCGCTGCGCATCAGCGACTTGTTGAAGCTGACCTGGGAGCAGGTGTACAATTTCGAGAAACGATCTTACCGCAAATACATTTTCCTGGTCGAGCAAAAAACAAGCAAGCAAACGCAGATCGCCATCAACAAAAAAATCTCTGAAGCGCTGGAGCTTTACCGCCGTTCCCTCCCCCTCCTGCGCCCGGGCGATTACCTGTTCCCTGGCGGGAAAGGAAGCGGAAAGCCCCTAAGCAGGGTACAGGCGTACCGCATCATAAAAAACGCGGCAAACACGCTGCAGATCGAGGAATCCATAAGCTGCCACTCCCTGCGGAAGACCTTCGGCTACCACGCCTGGCAGCAGGGCGTCAACCCGACCGTGCTGATGGAGATCTTCAACCATTCCTCCTACTGGATCACCCGGAAATACCTGGGCATCAACCAGGACGACAAAGACGCCATTTTCCTGAGCGTGAACTTATGAAGCGCAAGCGCATGAAAACAAGCCCATTACCAACCATATCCATGGCTGATAACGGGCTTTCGTCTGCCTGTCTTCTTCATTAATCTTAAATTTAAAACCTATAGCCTTTCCGGCGTATTGAAACAGGGGAAGAGGGATTCGAACCCCCGTGAACGGTTTTGGAGACCGTGATACTGCCACTGTATGATTCCCCTACAAAACCCTGTCCCCAGGGCGATTCCGCGCCCTCAAAAACCCATGCAGGAATGGTGGCTCCCAGCCTCCCCAGGACAGCCCAGCCTCTCTCCTCTCTCG
>CANQTH010000035.1 GCA_947626795.1 uncultured Lachnospiraceae bacterium | reverse complement strand
GAGTGGGAATCCGGCTCTTTGCCGAAGGCAAACTTGAAATGAGCCGGATTCCGTAACTGTGAGGCCGAAGGCTGAACTGCTACTAACGTAACAGGGAGGTGCGATATGGCCCATGTCGTCTTGATGGCTATCGTGGCAACGCTTGGGACGTGGTTCGTGACCGCGGCGGGCGCTGCCACTGTCATATTTTTCAGAACGCCGGATCAAAAGGCGTTGGATCCCATGCTGGGATTTGCCGCCGGGGTGATGGTCGCGGCGAGCTTCTGGTCGCTTTTGCAGCCTGCCGCCGAGCAGGCGGAACGCATGAATGGGGCGCCGCCGTCCCTTGTCGTCACGGGAGGGTTTTTGTCCGGCGCGCTCTTTTTATGGCTGACCGACCAGGCGGCCCGTTTAGCGAGGGGGAGGGCGTCCGGCGCGCGGCGGGAAGATGGCGCGAGCCGGGCCTTGCTGCTCGTCTTGTCCATCACGCTCCACAACATCCCGGAGGGGCTGGCCGTGGGCGTCGCGTTCGGCGCGCTGCAGGGCGGGGAGCCTTCCATGGAGAGCCTGATGGGCGCGGTTTCCATCGCGGTCGGGATCGGACTGCAGAATTTCCCGGAAGGGGCCGCCGTCTCGCTCCCGCTGCGGCGGGAAGGGTATTCCGCCAAGAGGAGCTTTTTGATCGGCCAGGCGTCCGGCCTCGCCGAGCCTGCGGCCGGGATCGTCGGCGCGCTGTTGGTGGCCTACGTAAGGGCCGTTTTGCCATACGCCTTATCGTTCGCGGCCGGGGCGATGATCTTAGTGGCCGTCCACGACCTGATCCCGGAGTGCCAGAAGGGCCGGGAGGCGCGGCCGTACGCCGCGACGATGGGCGTCATGCTTGGGTTTGCCGCGATGACGCTTTTGGACGTCATGCTGGGCTGAATAATTCTGCGTAAGCCCTTGTAAAACAGCCCCATTTATGATAAATTAACAGGGAACGGTATTCTTGGCAGAAACTGTATCATTGTGATCGGATGGGAGAAAGCTCCTGCCTTTTGCGAATCTGAAATTAGAAAAGGAGTCCGCACGGACGCAAGCGATACCCTCGTGACACGGCGCGCTGCAAGCGCCGCCATCCGGATCAGGGACCGCATTGCAAAGGAAGGGGCGGGCAGTCTGTGGCGTCAGGCGATGCGTTTCTTTGGGATGGGGCGGCGGCCTCGTCTGTCATGCGTTCAGCAGGGAATACCGTTACGATTGTTCATTTTGGAGGATTGAAAATGAAGAACACGGTGATAACTGTACAAAATGCCAAGGAAAGCAAGGAAAAAGTCACGATGCTTACCGCCTATGATTATTCCATGGCAAAGCTCATCGACGAGGCTGGGATCAACATGATCCTGGTCGGGGATTCCCTGGGAATGGTCATGCTGGGGTATGAGGACACGCTTTCCGTCACGATGGAGGACATGCTCCACCATACGAAGGCAGTGGCGCGCGGCGCGAAGGACGCGCTTGTCGTGGCCGATATGCCTTTTATGTCCTACCAGACTTCCGTATACGACGCGGTATGCAATGCGGGGCGGCTGATCAAGGAAGGCCGCGCGCAGGCAGTGAAGCTGGAGGGTGGAAGGGAATTTGCGGACCATATCCGCGCGATCACGGATGCGTCGATCCCGGTAGTCGCCCATTTGGGGCTGACGCCGCAGTCGCTGAACGCGTTCGGTGGGTTCAAGGTGCAGGGCAAATCTGTGGAGACGGCAAGGCGCCTTGTGGAAGACGCGCAGATCGTCCAGGACGCGGGGGCGTTCGCCGTCGTGTTGGAATGCGTCCCGGCGAAAGTGGCGGAGCTGATCACGGAAAAATTGCGGATCCCGACGATCGGGATCGGGGCCGGGCCGGCCTGCGACGGGCAGGTGCTGGTGTACCAGGATATGCTTTCCATGTTCGGGGACTTTAAGCCGAAGTTTGTGAAGCGTTACGGGGAGATCGGGATGATGATGAAGGACGCCTTCCGCAAATATAAGGAAGAAGTGGAATCCGGGGCGTTCCCGGCACCGGAGCATACGTTTAAGATAGAAGACGATGTGATCGAAAAATTATATTGACAGCAGAAATGAGGGAAGAGCCATGCAGATAGCAGAAACGATAGAAGAAACGCGCCGTATCGTCAAGGAATGGCGGAAAGAGGGGCTTTCCGTCGGCCTGGTCCCTACGATGGGATATCTTCACGACGGACATAAGAGCCTGATCGTGCGTGCGGCGGGCGAGAATGACAGGGTGGTCGTCAGCGACTTCGTCAACCCGACCCAGTTCGGGGTGAACGAGGATCTCGACAGCTACCCGAGGGATATGGAACGGGACGCGGCAGTCTGCGAGGAGGCGGGAGCCGCTCTGATCTTCCATCCGTCCCCGGAAGAGATGTATTTCCCGGACCACTGCACGTTCGTGGATATGGAGAGCCTTACGAAGGGGCTGTGCGGTAAGACGCGGCCGACGCATTTCCGCGGCGTCTGCACCGTGGTGTCCAAGCTGTTCCATATCGTCGCGCCGGACCGCGCGTATTTTGGGCAGAAGGACGCGCAGCAGCTGGCCGTGATCCGGCGTATGGCGCGGGATCTGGATTTTGATATCGAGATCGTGGGCTGCCCGATCGTCCGCGAGGCGGACGGGCTTGCCATGAGTTCCAGGAACACCTACCTGGACGGGAAGGAGCGGCAGGCGGCCCTGATCTTAAGCCAGGCGCTCGCGCGCGGGGAAGAGATGGCGAAAGCGGGCGAGAAGGACGCGGCGAAGATCAAGGCGGCCATGGAAGAGAAGATCCGAACGGAGCCGCTTGCGAAGATCGATTATGTGGAGATCGTGGATGCCGACACGATGGAAAGCCTCGATACCGTCGCGGGGCGGCCGCTGGCGGCCATAGCGGTTTACATCGGCAAGACCAGGCTGATCGACAATACCCTTTTGTAGGGGCGGGCGGAAAGGAGCAGGGATATGTATCTTAGAATGCTGAAAGGGAAGATCCACCGCGCCGTTGTAACGCAGGCGGAACTCCATTACGTCGGAAGCATCACGATAGACCCGGAGCTGATGGAGGCGGCCGGGATCCTGGAATATGAGGAAGTGCAGGTCGTGGACGTCGAGAACGGCAGCCGCTTTGAGACATATACCATCGCCGGGGAAGCGGGGAGCGGCATGATATGCCTGAACGGCGCGGCGGCCAGGCAGGCGCTTGCGGGCGACCATGTGATCATTATGGCGTATGCCCAGATGACGCCGGAGGAGGCGGAAAGCTTCTGCCCGAAGGTCGTGTTTGTGGATGAGAAGAACAGGATCGCAAAGACAGCCTCCTATGAGAGGCACGGGCAGATCATCTGACTTAGGGAGCAGAAGACAAGGCAGGGAAAGACGATGTTAGAGGGAAAGACCGTATTGCTGGGCGTGACCGGGGGGATCGCCGCATATAAGATGCCGAACGTGGCGAGGATGTTAAAGAAGCTGCGCTGCAACGTGCATGTGCTGATGACGGCGAACGCGAGGAATTTCATCACGGAGACGACGTTTGAGACGCTGACCGGGAATAAATGCCTGGTGGACACGTTCGACCGGAATTTTGAATTTTCGGTGGAGCATGTGGCGTTAGCGAAGCAGGCGGATCTGGTCTTGATCGCCCCGGCGACGGCGAATGTGATTGGGAAGGTTGCGAACGGGATCGCGGACGATATGCTGACGACGACGGTTATGGCGTGTACGTGCAAAGTCCTGGTCGCCCCGGCGATGAACCACAATATGTACCACAACCCGGCCATGCAGGAGAACCTGCAAAAGCTCATGCGCATGGGGTATCTCGTGATACCGCCGGATACCGGGATGCTGGCCAACGGGGATGTCGGGGACGGGAAGCTCCCGTCGGAGGAGGCCCTGCTGGAATACGTGCTAAGGGAGATCGCCCGGGAAAAAGACTTCGCTGGGAAGAAGCTCTTAGTGACGGCGGGCGCGACGCAGGAGGCCATCGACCCGGTGCGCTATATCACGAACCATTCCACAGGGAAGATGGGATACGCCCTCGCGCGGGCTGCGATGCGCCGCGGCGCGGAAGTCACGCTCGTGACGGGCGTGACGGCGTTAGAGCCGCCGATGTTCACGGAAGCAGTCCCGGTCGTGTCGGCAGCGGATATGTGCCGGGAGGTGATGCGCCGCGCGCCGCAGATGGACGTCATCGTCAAGGCGGCGGCCGTAGCGGATTACCGCCCGAAGGAGGCGGCAAAGGACAAGATCAAGAAATCGGACGGGATGACGTCTCTTTTTCTGGAGCGGACCGAGGACATTTTAGGCGCGCTCGGGCAGAAGAAGCAGGAGGGCGGCATTCATGCGTTTTTGTGCGGGTTCTCTATGGAGACGAAGGACGTGGAGGAAAATTCCAGGGAGAAGCTCGTCCGGAAACATCTGGATCTGGTCGCGGCGAACGACTTGAACGAAGAAGGCGCGGGGTTTGGCACGGACACGAACGTCCTGACACTGATCACGCGGGAAGGGGCGCGGAAGCTGGAGCGGATGGGAAAAGAGGACGCGGCGAACGAGATCCTCGACGAGATCCGCAGGCGGATGGAAGCGAAAGAAGGCCGTTTGGGCGCGGCAGGGAAGCCGCAGGGCTGAACCCTTGCATTTTGGCTAAGGAGCGGCACGCGGGGCCAAGGGGTCCGGTGCGGATAGGAGTCTGTGATGGGAAAAGACACACGCCTGGTAAATATTTATATCAAGATACACAATAAGCACACGCTGACGATGGAAGATCTGAGA
The DNA here is from genome assembly GCA_947626795.1 of uncultured Lachnospiraceae bacterium. GTDB lineage: Bacteria > Bacillota > Clostridia > Lachnospirales > Lachnospiraceae > Petralouisia. The sequence continues at coordinate 24,086 of CANQTH010000035.1, read as the reverse complement.
TATCTGTCCCAGTACGACCCGGAGTGCTTTGAGAAGACGTGCAAAAATATCGTCTATAAGATGCCGGAGACAAAAGAGATCCTCCAGCCGGAGACGGAAAAGGAGCTTCCCGCGCCGCTTCCTCCGATCATGGAGAAGCAGCCGCCGGACGAGCAGCAGATCAACGCCGTATTGTCTAACCTAAGGCAGATGGAGGAGCTGCCCATCGCCGATGTGGACGCGGACACGGTCAAGGGGCTGCTTGGGAACCTTTACATGGAATTGCTGTTCCCGCATAACGACAGGCAGCAGTTTTTTAACATGGCGGATGAGGAGGAATATTCCCGCTTTAACAAGAAAGTGTGAAATGAGGTTGAAAAATCCGTTTCAATGTGGTAAAATTTTTACAATTTAGGGTTCGGGCGTCCAGGGCATACGCGGGCGTCCGGGCGCAGCCATCAACGAACTGCATAGGGCGGCGGCAACGGTTTCGCGCAGTTGCCGCCGGAAAAAGATGCAAAGACGCACAGGCTTCTTTTTTTTTGCCATATCACGAACAGAAAGGGCGGTAAGCAATGAAAGCATTTCTGATACTGGAAGACGGGACGGTATTTGAGGGGGAGAGCATCGGGGCGGCGCGCGAGGCGGTCAGCGAGATCGTCTTCAATACGTCCATGACGGGATACCTTGAGGTCCTGACAGACCCATCCTATTCCGGGCAGGCGGTGGCCATGACGTACCCGCTGATCGGGAATTACGGGATCACGCCGGACATGGAGTCCGAACGGCCGTGGCCGGACGGGTATATCGTGCGGGAGCTGTCCCGGATGCCCAGCAATTTCCGCTGCGAGGGGACGATACAGGACTTCCTGGAAAAATATGGGATTCCGGGGATCGCGGGAATCGACACCCGCGCGCTGACGAAGATCCTGCGGGAAAAGGGAACGATGAACGGCATGATCACGACGGACGCGGCTTACCGGCTGGACGAGGCACTGCCGAAGATCCGGGCGTACGCGACCGGGGACGAGGTCGCGAAAGTGACCTGCAGGGAAGTTTCCGTCCTGAAAGGGAAGGGGAAGCGCGTCGCGCTCCTGGATCTGGGCGCGAAGAAGAACATCGCAAGATCCCTGAACGAGCGCGGCTGCGAGGTCACGGTCTACCCGGCGCATACGAAAGCGGAAGAGATCCTGGCGGGCGATCCGGACGGGATCATGTTAAGCAACGGCCCGGGCGATCCCAAGGCCTGCGGGGGGATCATCGGGGAGATCAGAAAATTGTCCGGGTCGGGCGTCCCGATCTTTGCCATCTGCCTGGGGCACCAGCTCATGGCGCTGGCGCACGGGGCGGATACCTATAAGATGAAATACGGGCACCGCGGCGGCAACCATCCGGTGAAGGACACGGAGACGGGCCGGGTGTACATCTCGTCCCAGAACCACGGTTATGTCGTGGACGCCGGGAAGATGGATCCTTCCGTGGCGGTTCCTTCTTTCGTGAATGTCAACGACGGCACGAACGAGGGGCTAAGATACGTCGGGAAGCCGATCTATACCGTGCAGTTCCATCCGGAGGCGTGTCCGGGGCCCAAGGACAGCGGGAGCCTGTTCGATCGGTTTATCAATATGATGGGAGGGGAATGCTGATGCCGAAGAATCCGAAGATCAAAAAAGTGTTAGTCATCGGCTCCGGGCCGATCGTCATCGGGCAGGCGGCGGAATTTGACTATGCGGGGACGCAGGCGTGCCGTTCCCTCAAAGAGGAGGGCGTGGAGGTCGTGCTGGTAAATTCCAACCCGGCGACGATCATGACGGACAAAGACATTGCGGACAAGGTGTACATAGAGCCTCTGACGGCGAAGGTCTTAGAGCAGATCATCCTCCTGGAGAAGCCGGACAGCGTGCTGCCGACGCTCGGCGGCCAGGCCGGGCTGAACTTAGGCATGGAGCTTGCGGAATCCGGTTTCTTAGAGGCGCATGGCGTGGAGCTGATCGGGACGACGGCGGAGACGATCTTCAAGGCGGAGGACCGCCAGGCGTTCAAGGAGACGATGGAGAAGATCGGGGAGCCGTGCGCGCCTTCCTTAGTCGTGCATAACGTGGAGGACGGCATCGCGTTCACGAATACGATCGGGTATCCGGTCGTGCTGCGCCCGGCGTATACGCTTGGCGGCAGCGGCGGCGGCATTGCCAATAACGAGACGGAGCTGATCGACATTTTGACAAACGGGCTGCGCCTCTCGCGCGTCGGGGAAGTGCTGGTGGAACGCTGCATCGCGGGCTGGAAGGAAATTGAGTACGAAGTGATGCGCGACGCGGCAGGGAACGTCATCACCGTCTGCAACATGGAGAATATCGACCCGGTCGGCGTGCATACCGGGGACAGCATCGTTGTCGCGCCTTCGCAGACTTTAGGGGACAAGGAGTACCAGATGCTGCGCTCTTCCGCGCTGAACATCATCTCAGAGCTGAACATCACCGGGGGCTGCAACGTCCAGTACGCGCTGCATCCGACCAGCTTCGAATACTGCGTGATCGAGGTGAACCCCCGCGTCAGCCGTTCTTCTGCGCTGGCGAGCAAGGCGACCGGATACCCGATCGCGAAGGTCGCGGCGAAGATCGCGCTGGGCTATACCTTAGATGAGATCAAGAACGCCATCACCGGGAAGACGTACGCCAGCTTTGAGCCGATGCTGGATTACTGCGTCGTGAAGATCCCGCGGCTTCCGTTTGATAAGTTCATTACCGCGAAACGCACCTTGACGACGCAGATGAAGGCGACCGGGGAGGTCATGAGCATCTGCACGAATTTTGAGGGCGCGCTGATGAAGGCGATCCGCTCCTTAGAGCAGCATGTAGACAGCCTGATGTCGTATGACTTTTCCGCGCTTTCGACGGAAGAGGTCGTGGAGAAGCTGAACGTCGCGGACGACCGCAGGATCTGGCTGATCGCGGAGGCGCTGCGCAGGCAGGTCTCTTATGAGGAGATCCATGCGGCCACGATGATCGACCCGTGGTTCCTCGATAAGATCGCGATCTTAGTCGAGATGGAAGGCCGCCTGCGGGAAGAGCCGCTGACGGCGGAGCTTTTGCGGGAGGCGAAGCGGATCGAGTTCCCGGATCAGGTGATCGCGGGGCTTGCAGGGATGGAAGAAGAGCAGGTCCGCAAGATGCGCTATGAGAACGGGATCACGGCGGCGTTTAAGATGGTCGATACCTGCGCGGCGGAATTTGCGGCGGAGACGCCTTATTACTATTCCTGCTACGGGAGCGAGAACGAGGCGGAAAAGACAGAAGGGCGCAAAAAAGTCCTGGTGCTTGGCTCCGGGCCGATCCGCATCGGGCAGGGGATCGAGTTCGACTATTGTTCCGTGCATTGCACCTGGGCGTTCGCGAAGGCGGGCTACGAGACGATCATCATCAATAACAACCCGGAAACCGTCTCTACGGATTTCGATATCGCGGACAAGCTGTATTTCGAGCCGCTTACCCCGGAGGACGTGGAGAGCGTCGTGCGCTTAGAGCAGCCGGACGGGGCGGTCGTGCAGTTCGGCGGGCAGACGGCGATCAAATTGACGGAGAGCCTGATGAAGATGGGCGTCCCGATCTTAGGGACGAAGGCGGAGGACGTGGACGCGGCGGAAGACCGCGAGCTGTTCGACCGGATCCTGGAGGAGACGCAGATCCCGCGCGCGGCGGGCGGGACGGTATTCACGGCCAAAGAGGCGAAGGAAGTGGCGGGGCGCTTGGGGTACCCGGTTCTGGTGCGGCCTTCGTATGTCCTGGGCGGCCAGGGGATGCAGATCGCCTATTCCGACCAGGAGATCGAGGAATTTATGGAGATCATCAACCGGATCGCGCAGGATCACCCGATCCTCGTGGATAAGTACCTCCAGGGAAAGGAGATCGAGGTGGACGCCGTCTGCGACGGCACGGATATCCTGATCCCCGGCATCATGGAGCATATCGAGCGCACGGGCGTCCATTCCGGCGACAGCATTTCCGTGTACCCCGCGCCCACGATCAGCGAGACGGTCAAGGAGCGGATCGTAGAATATACCAAGCGGCTGGCGCGCGCGCTGCACGTAGTCGGGCTGATCAACATCCAGTTCATCGCCATGGGAGAGGACGTTTACGTCATCGAGGTCAACCCGCGTTCTTCCCGCACCGTGCCGTATATCAGCAAGGTCACGGGGATCCCGATCGTGGATCTGGCAACGCAGGCCATCCTCGGCAGCACGTTAAAGGATATGGGCTATCCGACCGGGCTTGCGCCGGAATCCGAGTATGTGGCGGTCAAGATGCCCGTCTTTTCCTTCGAGAAGCTGCGCGGCGCGGAGATTAGCTTAGGGCCGGAAATGAAATCCACCGGGGAATGCCTGGGCATCGGGCGGAATTTTGACGAGGCGCTGTACAAGGCCTTTTTGGGGGCCGGGGTCGAGCTTCCGAAATACAAGCAGATGATCATTACGGTAAAGGACGCCGACAAACCGGAGGCGGTCGGCGTGGCGAAGCGTTTTGAGGCGTTGGGCTATAAGATCTATGCGACCAGGAGCACGGCGAAATATTTAAAGGAGCATGGCGTGGGCGCAAGGCGCATCAATAAGATCTCGCAGGAGTCCCCGAATGTCATGGATCTGATCTTGGGGCATAAGATAGATTTAGTCATTGACACGCCGACCCAGGGGCGCGATAAGAGCCGGGACGGGTTTTTGATCCGGAGGAACGCCATTGAGACGGGCGTTTACTGCATCACGGCCATGGACACGGCGAACGCGCTGGCACGGAGCTTGGAACACGCCCATACGGACGGGGAGCTGGGGCTGATCGACATCGCGACGGTGAAGAACCTGTAGACGCGCGGGACGACAAGGCCCTGCGCCGTCCAGGCAGCGGGACGCAGGTTTAAAGCTCGCTTAGGGGTCTTGGCGCGGGATTTGGGCCGTAACAGCTTAGCCTCTGGCTTTCCTGTTGCGGAACCCGTCCCGCCAGGGGAAATTTAGAATGGCGATCCCACAACAGGGAAGCCGGAAGGCTCAGGATGGAGGGAAAGAGCATGGTATGCCAGGAAATCATCGATATCCTGCAGGAACAGTCCCCGGAGGAATGCGCCTGCGACTGGGATAACGTCGGGCTTTTGGTAGGAAGCCCGCAAAAAGAAGTGAAGACAATTTACGTCGCCCTGGACGCTACGGACGAGGCGGTCGCGGAGGCGGTGGAGGCGGGGGCCGATTTGCTTTTGACTCACCATCCGATGATCTTTCGGGGGATCCGGAACGTGAGCGGCTCGGATTTTATCGGGCGCAGGGTGATCGCGCTGATCCAGCATGACATTTCTTATTACGCCATGCATACGAATTTCGACGTGAGGGGCATGGCGCAGCTCGCCGCCCAAAAGCTGGGGCTGTTGGAGTGCGAGGTGTTGGACGTGACCTGCGGCGGGGAGCCAGAAGAGGGGATCGGCAGGACGGGCCTGCTGCCGCGGGAAATGACGCTGGCGGAATGCGCGGATCTGGTAAAAGAGGCGTTCGGCGTGGATCTGGTGAAGGTCTTTGGCCCGCTGGAACAGAAGGTAAGGAAGGTGTCGGTTTGCCCGGGGTCTGGGAAAAGCGTCATCGGGAAGGCGATCGCGGCCGGGGCGCAGGCGCTCGTCACCGGGGATATCGGGCATCACGAGGGAATCGACGCCGTGGCGCAGGGCCTGGCCGTGATCGACGCCGGGCATTACGGGGTGGAGAAGCTGTTCATCCCGTACATGGGGGATTATTTGCGGCGGCGCGCGGAAGGCGTCAAGGTGATCGAGCAGCCGGAACGGGCGCCGTTCTCATACCGATAGGAAAAAGATGGGAATCCGTCCCTATGCCGATCGAAAAGAGGGCGGAATCCGTTTTTGCGCTGATCGAAACAGGCCGCGGGAGAAAGGAGGAGGGACGCATGTCAGAAGAACTGTGTCGGCTCACGATAAACGGGGAAGTGAGGGAATGCCCGAAGGGCATGTCTTTTTTGGAACTTGCGAAGGAATACCAGAAGGATTATCCGGACGATATCATACTTGTGCTGTTCAACAACCGCCTGCGCGAGCTGCATCGGAAGGTAAAGGCGGACGGGGAGCTTATCTTTGTCACGACAAGGGATAAGGACGGGCGGAAAGCCTACCGCCGCAGCCTGACGTTTTTGATGCAGCGCGCCGTATATAATTTGTCCAGGGAGGACGGGAAGCGCGTCCTGGTGAAGGTGCGGCATTCCATCAGCCAGGGCTATTACTGCGAGCTGGAAGGGGAGGAGGCGGACGGAAAGTACCTTTCCAGGCTGGAGGCGGAAATGGGGCGTCTTGCGCGGCAAAGGATCCCGATCGAGAAAAAGAGCATCCCGACGGACGACGCCATTGCGCTCTTCCAGAAACTTGGGATGAAGGACAAGGAGCGTTTGTTCGCCTACCGCCGCAGCTCCCGGGTGAATATCTACAGCATCGGCGGGTACCAGGATTATTTTTACGGCTATATGGCGCCGGACACCGGATATCTGCAATATTTTGGCCTGGAGCTTTACGCGGGCGGGTTCGTTCTGATGTTCCCGGACAAAAACACGCGGGAGGCGTCGGCGTTCGAGCCGTCCCATAAGCTGTTCCAGGTCTTGAAGGAATCGTCGGATTGGGGCAAGAAGATGGGGATCGCCTCGGTCGGGGCGTTAAACGACGCGATCGCGGGCGGCAGGGCGCAGGACGTGATCCTCGTGGCGGAGGCTTTGATGGAGCAGAAGATCGGCGTGCTGGCCGAGCAGATCGCGGCGCAGCCGGACAAGAAATTCATCATGGTGGCCGGGCCGTCCTCATCCGGGAAGACGACGTTCTCGCACCGTCTTTCCATCCAGATGATGGCGCAGGGGCTCAAGCCGCATCCCATCGCATTGGACGATTATTACGTGAACCGGGTGGACACGCCGAAGGGCGCGGACGGGAAGTATGATTTTGAATGCTTAGAGGCGCTCGACATCGAGCTGTTCAACCACGATATGTCCGCGCTGCTAAGAGGGGAGCGCGTCGAGCTTCCGTCTTACAATTTCCGCACCGGGATGCGGGAGTACAAGGGCAATTATAAGCAGTTGGGCAAGCACGACATCCTGGTGCTGGAAGGGATCCATGGGCTGAACGGGAAATTGTCCTATATGCTCCCGGAATCCAGCAAGCTGAAGATCTACATCAGCGCGCTGACGCAGCTTAGCATCGACGAGCATAACAACCTGCCGACGACGGACGGCAGGATGATCCGGCGGATCGTGCGGGACGCGCGGACGCGCAACATCACCGCGCGGGAGACGATCGCGATGTGGGATTCTGTCCGGCGCGGGGAAGAGACGTATATCTTCCCATTTCAGGAGGAGGCGGACGTCATGTTCAATTCTGCGCTGATCTACGAGCTTGCCGTGCTGAAGCAGTACGCGGAGCCGCTGTTGTTTGAGATCGACAAGGGATGTCCGGAGTACGTGGAGGCGAAGCGCCTGCTGAAATTCCTGGATTATTTCCTGCCCATACCGAGCGAGGACGTGGGGAAAAATTCGATCTTGCGGGAATTTATCGGCGGAAGCTGCTTTCCGGTATAAAAAAGAGGGGGTCGGCGGTAACAGTTCAGTCCAGGACTTTGCACTTGTTGCAAAGTCCGTAACTGTGAGGCCGGAGGTGGAACTGTTACGATCGGCGGAGGATATCCGCGAAAAAGCTGGACGTTTCCGGGAAGAAAGGGTATAATGGGAAATGCAAGTAGGGCGGATGATCGCGGCTGCAAGCGTTGAAAAACCGCAGACGAGGAAAGTCCGGGCTTCATAGGGCAGGATGCCGGCTAACGGCCGGTGGAGGCGACTCCAAGGATAGTGCAACAGAAATGTACCGCTGCGCGAGCAGTAAGGGTGGAAGGGCAGCGTAAGAGACTACCGCCTGCCTGGCAACAGGCAGGGCATATGTAAACCCCATCCGAAGCAAGGCCGAACAAAAGCGTTGACGTGGCCCGCCAGCTTTAGGTAGGCCGCTTGATCCGGCTGGCGACAGCCGGGCTAGACAGATGATCATCCAAGACATAACCCGGCTTACAGCCCTGCTTGCATGAAAGAAAAAGATAATCACAAGTGTAACGGCCTGGCCTTCCGAAACAGGAAGGCTGGGCCGAAAGCCGTCCGCGCGTCATCCGACCCGTTTCCGGCCCTGGTATTTCTCCTCACAGTATTTGCAGCGGTAAGTCTCCGTCTTTTCATCCGTTAAAAGAAAGATCTGGTCCAACTCCTGCTCGATCGAGGTGATGCAGCGCGGGTTCTTGCAGCGGATGACGTTCTTGATCTCCTGCGGCAGGCGCAGCTTCCGTTTCTCGACGATCTTTTCCCCTTTGATGATGTTGACGGTGATGTTGTGGTCGATGAAGCCTAAGACGTCCAAGTCCAGGTTGTCAATGTCGCATTCCACCTTCAGGATATCTTTTTTCCCCATTTTGTTGCTGCGCGCGTTCCGGATGATGGCGACGCAGCAGTCGAGCTGGTCGAGCTTTAAGTCGTAATAAAGCGGCAGGCTCTGTCCCGCCTGGATATGGTCTAAGACGAAGCCTTCCGTGATCGCCCCTACGTTTAACATACTTCCACCTCCAATAAAGTAAGGATCAGCGCCATCCGCACATAGACACCGTACTGCGCCTGCTTGAAATAAGCGGCGCGCGGGTCGTCGTCCACTTCCACCGAGATCTCGTTGACCCGCGGGAGGGGATGCATGACGATCATGTCGTCCCGCGCGAGCGACATTTTTTTCTTGTCCAGGATATAAAAATCCTTCATCCGCACGTAATCGTCCTCGTTGAAGAAGCGTTCCTTCTGCACCCGTGTCATATACAGGATGTCCAGATCCGCCATGGCGTCTTCTAAGCGCTCGACTTCCTGAAACGGGACGCCGTTCCGGCTTAGGACGTCTTCGCGGATGTAGTCCGGGATGCGCAGCTCTTCCGGGGAGATCAGGATGAATTTGATCTTGGGGTAACGGATCAGCGCATGGATCAGAGAATGGACCGTGCGCCCGAATTTCAGATCGCCGCACAGGCCGATGGTGAGATTGTCGAGCCGTCCCTTTAAGGAACGGATGGTGAGCAGGTCGGTCAGCGTCTGGGTGGGGTGCTGATGCCCGCCGTCCCCCGCGTTGATGACGGGGATGCCGGACCGTTGGGATGCGACGAGCGGCGCGCCCTCTTTCGGGTGCCGCATGGCGCAGATGTCAGCGTAACAGGAGATCACGCGTATCGTGTCGGAGACGCTTTCCCCCTTGGCGGCGGAGCTGCTGTCCGCGCTGGAAAATCCGAGGACGCTTCCGCCTAAGTTGAGCATGGCGGCTTCAAAGCTGAGCCTCGTGCGCGTGCTTGGCTCGTAAAAGCAAGTCGCGAGTTTTTTGCCCTCGCAGGCATGGGAGTATTTCTCCGGGTTCTTCTCAATATCGTTCGCCAGCGTCAGGAGCTTGTCCAGTTCCTCGATGGACAGATCCAACGGGCTCATTAAATGCCGCATACCATTCCTCCTATCGTCGTGTCATGGCGCCGCCGCGCCTGCGGGGCGCGTTCCCTTACGCAAGGCAAAAAGTACGCCCCGCGCCTGCGTGAAAACGTAACCGTCGGCCCTGCGGCTTCCATCCTTACCATCATATACCAGAAAAAGACAAATGGCAAGACAAAATTGGCTTGTATTTTCGGGAAGGATACTTTATAGTAATCTATGTAACGGCGAAGGGCCGCCGCGCGGAAAGCGCGGGGCCAAAATGGAGGGAGGAGCGGCAGATGGAAATGGACAACGAGATGGAGGCGGGCGGATACCAGGAGCGGAAGCGGCTTTTGTTTTTCGGGCTTCCCTGGACTTTTACGAAGTATACGGTGGGAGAAGAGCTGATCACGATCAACAGCGGCCTGCTGAAGTCGGAAGAGAATGACTGCTATCTGTACAAGGTGCAGGACGTGAAGCTGACGGCCACGCTTGCGGAGCGCATTTTCCGGCTTGGCACGGTGGTCTGCTATACCGGGGACACGACGCATCCGCAGCTTTTGCTGGAGCATATCAGGCACGCGAAGGAATTGAAGGATTTCATCCTGAAGGCTTCCGAGGAAGCCAGGAGGAAGCGCAGGACATTGAATACCTTAGACATCGGCAGCGAGGAGATGGACGAGGAATGAGCGCGGAAGGGAAGCTGCGGCCTGCCTCTGGGTGGGGAGGCCGTAACGTTCTCTTTCATGGCTTTGCCGCGGTCTTTTTGGCCGGGGACAGGAGCTTTTCAAAAATGAGCCCTGCGACCATCCAGCAGGGGGCGTAATCCAGACGTATCACCCCCTTGACGTTTGCCCGCGACCCGCTGTAGTCCCAGGGACACATATGGTATCGTTTGAGGAGGCTCCCGCTGGCGTATTCCGCAAGGAAGATGCATGCGGAGTAAAACGGCGCGCGCACCAGGACGGGGAACCGTTTCAGCAGCAGGCAGAGCGGCTTTAGGAAGGCGGCCATGCCGTAGATCGGGAACATCCAAAGGGACGTTTTTCCCATCAGTTCCAGCTCGCGCCTGCGGAACGACTCAAAAGAAGTAAAAAGGATCTCAAAGCACCACCCGGCAAGCCCGCAGCGGAGAAAATCATGTTTCATGAGGTTAGTATGCCCGCCGGGCGGTATTTTATACGGATGAAAAAATTTGCCTTTGGAAAAGAGACGGATTTCCATTCGGCAAAATTTACACATTCTTACGGACTTCGCGGCAGGCAAAAAGCCCTGGGCTGAACGGTTGCGGCCGCTTATTTTTTGCGAAAAAAGAATTGACGGGAACCGGAAAAAAGATTACTATATAACAGTCGCATGAAAATTTATCACAAAGGAGCAAGAGACGATGAGAAAGATGAAAAAGGCGATCGTGATGCTGGCGGCCGTCCTTGCGGTCACGGCGTTTGGCGGATGCGGGAGGCAGTTTGACGCCAGCGCCTATATAAAATCCCTTTTGGACAATTCCTACAAGAACGACTCCACGGAATTTGTAAAGCAGGACGTCGGGACCGCGGAGCGGGCGTCGGACTTGTACGAGCAGGGGATCGACACGGAGCTGGACAGCCTCATCTCCACGTTTACGACGGAGATCCCGGACGGCTTAAAGGAAGAGTTCCGGGGCGTGTTAAAGGACGTGTTCCGCTCCGTGCGCTATACGGTCGGGGAGGCCGTAGAGAAGGAGGATTCCTACGAGGTGGAGGTGAAGTACCAGAAGATGGACGTGTTCGCCCCGGCGATGGAGAATTATTACGCGGCCTTGGAGAAAAAGGTGGAAGAAATCGCGGAGCAGATGCAAGAAGGCGGGGAGCAGCCTACGGAGGAAGAGCTGAACGAGCAGAGATGCGCGATGTTAAAGGACGCCATCAAGGACGCGCTGCAGGATGTGAGCTATGAGGACGAGGCGAGCGTGAAGATCCACGTCAATCTGGTAAACGACGTATGGACCCCGGACGAAGACGACGTCTATAAGCTTGAAACGCTGCTGCTCGACTATGACGCGGTCGCGCAGGGAGCGGAGGAAGAGGCCGGGACGGAGTGAGCGTTCAGGCTAAGTAAGCCGCGGATTTTATAAGGCGCGGCGTAACAGAGGAAGGGGCCGGGACGGAATGAGCGTTCAGGCTAAGTAAGCCGCAGATTTTATAAGGCGCGGCGCAGCAGAGGAAGGGGCCGGGACGGAGCGGCCGTTCAGGCTAAGGCTTTGCCCTTGCCGCAAGGCCTGTAAGGATACGAAAAAACGATCACAAATAAGGCGGCGGGCGACGCTGCCGGATAGGAGGGGCCGACATGGCGGAAAATCAAGAATGCGGCAGCGCGGCAAGCTGCTCAAGGGAGAGCTGCGAGGGATGCCCGAGCAAGGGCGGCGGCAAGCCGGAAGACATGAGGGAGGAGTGCAATCCTTTTTCCAGCGTGAAAAAAGTCATCGGCGTGGTCAGCGGCAAAGGCGGCGTGGGAAAATCGTTCGTTACGGCGTCTTTGGCTGTGGCAATGCGCAGGAAAGGGTATGAGGTCGGCATTTTGGACGCGGACGTCACAGGGCCGTCCATACCGAAGATGTTCGGCGTTCACGGCCCGGCGGAAGGGAACGACATGGGCCTGTTCCCGGTGGAAGGGAAGGACGGCACGAAGATCATGTCCCTGAACCTTTTGATGGAGGATGAGGAGGCCCCCGTCGTATGGCGCGGCCCGGTCATCGCCAATACGGTGAAGCAGTTCTGGCACGATGTGTACTGGGGGGATCTGGACTATATGTTCGTGGATATGCCTCCGGGAACCGGCGACGTGCCGCTCACGGTGTTCCAGTCGATCCCGGTGGACGGGATCTTGATCGTCACCTCGCCGCAGGATCTGGTGCAGCTCATCGTGAAGAAGGCGATCCATATGGCACGGATGATGGATATCCCGGCGCTTGGGCTGATAGAAAATTACAGCTATCTGAAATGCCCGGACTGCGGGAAGCAGATCCCGCTGTTTGGGGAGAGCCATATCGACGAGACTGCAGAGCAGACGGGGCTTCCGGTGCTTGGGAAGATCCCGCTGGATCCGGATTACGCGAAGATGGCGGACGCGGGCAGGTTCCATGAGGCCGAGAACCCGTTTTTGGAAAGCGCGGTCGAAAAAATAGAATCCATATGACAGGATAGGAAAAACAGAAGGACTTGGGAAACGTGATTTGACACCCGAAACCCTTGCGGGGAGCAGGCTTGCGCCCGCAGGGGTTCTTTTTTTGAAAAAATTTTTGGTAGAAATAAACAATTGATTTTTTTGGAAACAGGGATTACAATGCAGTTACAGGACAGGCGGGGACGCCGTCCTGGACGATCTAAGCGCCGGTCATTCTGGATCGGCGGCATCATCTTTTAATTTCTGCATAAGGGCGAAGCCCTTACTCGATTGGCTTTTCTTTCTTACGGCAGCGGATCCGCTGCGTAACGTATCGCCAATTACCGAATGCATGAAATGAATCACAAACTGCCACGCAGGCGCGGCGCGTCCTTGCGATGCTGCGGGGAAGCGTCCAGCGTGAGGAGAAGTTCCGGAATTATATGAGAGGGAACAAAGAAGGCCCGGAAGAGGCGGACGGGACGCGGCGCGCCGCAGGCAGGGAAGAAAGGGGGGAATTGCATGAAAGTGATATTCGAGGAGTACAGCGGCATTATCATCACGGCGGTTGCGATCATCGCGCTGATCGCCATATCCGCGCTCTTGCTTGGCACAAACGGCCCGGTGCATGAGGCGTTTACCAGCCTGATCGACGACTTGCTTTCCAAGGCGGTCGTATCGCAGTAAAAGGGAGCGGAAGGAGGAAACATGAAATACAACTGGGAATTGACAGAAGAGGAATTTGGCCCGTTCTACCCCTATATCAGGGACAAGAATGTGACGGACATCGATTTCAACGGGAAGACGCTGTGGATCGCGGACTTGAAAAAAGGACGGTACCGCGCGGACGTTGAGGTTTCCGAAAAATTTGTGGAGCGGTTCACCCATCGGATCGCCAATCGGGTCAACAAGCCTTTTAACAAGGCGAACAACGTATTGGAGGCGGAGACGGACGAACTGCGCGTCAGCATCGTCCATGAGTCCGCCGCCGTTTCCGGGCGGAGCATCTGCATCCGCAAGTCGCTCCCGAAGGTGCGCCAAACGGTCGAGAGTATGTTGGACAGCGGCTACTGCTCCGTAGAAGTGCTGAGCCTGCTGATCAATTGCGTCAAGGCGAAGATGAATTTCGCATTCTGCGGCGAGCCTGGCGTGGGGAAGACGGAATGCGCGAAGTTTTTCTCGCGCTTCATCCCGGCGAACCAGAGGGCCATCACGATCGAGGATAACCTGGAGATGCATTTCCATGAGATCAATCCGGAAAATGACTGCGTGGAGCTGCAGGTGGGCAAGGATTTAAGCTATACGGACGCCATTAAGCTCTGCCTGCGGCAGAACCCCAAGTGGATCATACTCTCGGAGGCGCGCTCCACGGAGGTGCAGTACCTCTTAGAGCAGTGGTCCACCGGGGTCTACGGGTTCACGACGCTGCACTTGGACGACTTGCGCAACCTTCCAGACCGGATCATGAACATGATCGGGCGGTCGAAGGATGCGGACCGCCTGGAGAATTACATTTATGAATTTATCAGCGTGGGCGTGCTGATCCGGCAGTACACGGACGAGAAAGGGATGCTGGAGCGCTACATCGACCAGATGTGCTTTTACGACCGCTTTGAAGGGAAGAACGACATCTATATGCTGGTGGAAGACGGGAAGCTGGTGTCCAGAAATATCCCGGGAGATATCTTAAAGCGGATGTCCAGGGCGGGGATCCATGAGCCGTTCCGATGCCCGGAAACGTGTTTTTACGAGCCGTTGGAGATCGCGCCGCTGCTGCAGGCACAGGAGGGAGCATGAGAAGGGAAAAGGGGAAGAAGCAAAAAAAGCGCGGCGGGATGCGTTACTTGTTCCATCCGCTCGCCTTACAGCGCGAGATCAGCGGTTACGGGTATCGTTTCCCCATGGGCAGGTACGCCCTGCTGGTTCTTGCCGCGCTGGCGGGCGCGGTCGGGTGCGGGCGGTTGTTTTCCCTGCGCTGGTATCTTACCGCCTTAGTCGCGGCGGCCTGCGTCTGTGCGCTGCCGTCCCTGATCCTGGACGGGTACAGGCAGAAGCGGGAGCATAAGCGGTTTTTAGACGTCTCGGATTATATGGAGCAGATCTTGTACTCCTTCCGGACGGAGCAGAAGATCGTGAGCGCGCTGAAAGACACGATGGAGCTGTTTGCGGAAGGCAGGATGCGCCAGACGATCGAAAAGGCCATAGCCTACATTGAGCAGGGGAGCTACCAGAGGGATCTCTACCGGGAGGCGCTCGGGATCATAGAAGACGAATATCCGGGCGGCCGCCTCCCGGCCGTCCACGAATACCTGCGTACCGTGGAAAGTAACGGCGGGGCGTGCGGGGACGGGATCGACCTGCTTTTGCAGGATAAGGCGGTCTGGGCGGATAACGTGCTGCTTCTGCAGGAGGATAAGAAAGCGGCGCGGACCCGCGTCGTATTCTCCCTTGCGGTCACGGTGGCATTGGCCGCGATCTTCCACGTCGTATACCGATCCATGCCGCAGCAGTACAGCATCGTATCGCATCCGGCCGTCCAGGCGGGCGCGACGCTGCTCCTGTTGGCCGACGTCTGGATCTTTCGGCGCGCAAGCGGGGAAATGGCGAAAAGCTGGATCCTGCAGGAGGACTTGGAGGAAGAAGAGAAGATGGCGCGGTATTACCGGATGGTCACGGAGTACGATCCCAAAAAAGAACGGAAAAAGAGCGCGGCGGCAGGGGCTGCGGCCTTCCTCCTGGCGGGCATCGCGCAGATCGCGGGGCATCCCTTCGTGGCGCTGGCGGCGGCAGGGGCGGGGATATTCGCCTTCAATCAGCACAAGCTGGGCTACAACGTGGCCTACGGGAAGGTCGTAAGGGAGATCAACCGCGTCTTCCCGTCCTGGCTGATGGAGATGGCGCTGCTTTTGCAGGGGAATAACGTCCAGGTATCCATTGAGAAGACGGTGGACCATGCCCCTGCGATCTTAAAGGGGGAGCTGCAGCGCTTATCGGACAGCCTGAAACGGAAGCCGGACGCTTTGGAGCCGTACCTGGATTTCTTAGGGATGTTCCAGTTGTCGTCGGTGCAGTCCTCGATGAAGATGCTCTATGCGATCTCGGAATCGGGAAGCGGGGACGCGCAGGCGCAGATCCGGATCCTGGTGCAGAGAAACAGCAAGCTGCTGGACAAGGCGGAGAAGATGGCGAATGAGAAAAGCCTTGCGGGGATCAGCGGCATTTTTTACCTGCCGCAGGTCACGGTGTCCCTGCAGACGATGGCCAACATGGCGGTGTTCATGCTGGTGTTCCTCGGACAGCTTCGGATAACGTAAAGGAGGCGGGCAGATGGGACAGGTGATAAAGGCGTATCTTGGCATTTTTTTCCTGCTGTTGGTCGGAATGGTGGGAGTCGGGGTGATCGCGGCCGGCATACAGACGAACGCCGCCCGCAGTTACCATGCGGACGTGGTCAGCGAGATCGAATGCAGCAATTTCAGCCCGTCCGTCATCGATTCCTGCATCCGGCAGGCCGATGCGGCGGGATACGGGCTGGAGGTTGAGGAGTTTGTGTACGACGCGTCGAAAAACCAGCGGATGGCGGAGGTTGTCCTTACCTTTGATTACGCCATACCGATCTTAAATCTGGTTTCGGACCATCAAGTGCGCGGCTTCGCCAGGTAAGGGAAGCGCAAGAGGAAAAGGCGGGCCGGACGCGGTCGGAATGGGCGGATTCTGTAACAGGAAGCCGGAGGCTGAACGGCTGCGATAGGAAAGAAAAAAGGCGGGTCGGACGCGGCCCGCGGATAAAGAGAAGAAAAAGGCAAAAAGGCGGGCCGGACGCGGCCCGCGGATAAAGAGAAGAAAAAGGCAAAAAGGCGGGCCGGACGCGGTCCGCGGATAAAGAGAAAAAAGGCAAAAAGGCAGGCCGGACGCGGCCCGCGGATAAGGAGGAACATGAAAGCGGTAATGGAAGAATTTGGCGGGGCGATCGTATATTCCCTGGCAGGCGGCGGCCTGGTCGCGGTGTTCTGCCTGCTGCTGAACTTAGTGGGGGAAATGGCATGAGAAGAAAGGAAGGTGGATGGCCATGAGAGAGATCATGGATGAATATGCGGGAATGGTAGCGGGAGGGGCAGCGGCGGCGCTCATTTTGGCAATGGCCGCGGAGTTCGCGTTCGGGGGATCGGGATTGTACGGGATCATCCTGAATTTCTCCCAGTGCATCTGTTAAGGAGGGAGCCATGAGGCAAGGATATCAAGCGGTGGCAGGGGTCTTAATCGCAGGGATCGCGCTTGTGGCCCTGCTGGCTTTCGCCACAGGGGATTTCCTGCTGCCCAGCTTAGGGCGGCAGATGGACGTACAGACGGAGGATTATTCCGAATATGCGGATTCCGAGAAGTCAAGGGAGATCTGCGAGCGGACGCCGCCCGTGATCGCCCGGAAAAACCTGCGCGCGTGGGAAGTCGGGGAAAAGATCTGGGTGTCGGACGTTTTTGAAGGGGTGGATGAAGAAGGAAGGCAGACAGAGATCAAGGTGTCGGATATCTTGGACGAGGCAGGGAACCGCAGGATGGAATTGTGCCAGGAAGAGGCAAAGTGCGTCGCGTTCCCGGAGCGGGGCGCGTACCAGGTAGAGGTTCGGGCCGTGGACGGGGAACGGAAGCAGACGGCGAAGAGGTTCGTCCTGATCGTGGACGGCAGATAGGGAGGAAATATGAAGCATACCATATATGGGATCTCGCTGGCGGCCCTTGCGATCTTAGCCCTTGCGGCTGTGCTTGGGATCAGCGGGCGCAGCGTGCGGAAGAATGAACTGGAGACGGCGGTCAATATGGCGGCGGAACAGTCGCTGGGGCAGTTAGGCAGGGAAGAAGAGGGCGGGATCAGCTCTTCCGGGGAGCTGGCCGCCGATTTTAACCGGGCGCTGCTGCTGTTGCTGGAGTCCGAGGCGGACGTCAAGGTGGATCTCTTTGCGGCGGACGCGGAGAAGGGCGTGTTGGACGTGAAGGTCACGGAAACGTATCAGAACCTGATGGGAAGAGAGGAAACGGTATCTTGCAAAAAATCCGTCATCCTGGAGACTTATGCGGAAAAGAAGCCGTACCATGAGATAACCTTTTGGGTGGACGGGGCGGTCTACGACCGTTATTCGATCTGCGAAGGAGGGGCGTTCGTAAGCCCCAGGCAGCCGGAAAAAGCGGGAAAGGCGTTCCGATACTGGGCGAAGGCCGGAGAAAGCGGGGACTATGCCAGCTCCGGGGAAGAGATCTGTTCGGACGTGGATCTTGAGGCCGTGTTTGAGTGAGGGGAAAGGAGGGCGAAAAGGCGGGACAAAAGATTGCCCCGCCTTTTCGGAATTGCAAGCCAGAATATATACATTCTTACAGACTTTGCAGCAAGTGCAAAGTCCTGGTTGAACAGTTACCTCCCGCAGGTGGCGGGCAGCAAGCCCAAAAGGCGTTGGGACAGGGTCACTTTGCGGCTTTTTCCGCAAAAGAGACGTCCACCAGATCCTCGTAAGGCGGCGTATCGGAAAGCTCCCCGGCTTCGGATAAGATGTTGAGGAGCAGGCGGAACGCGTCCTTGTCGAAAATGAGGTCGGATTTCCAGGTGTCCTGCGAATGGTAACGCTTGATGATCGTCGTGATGGCTTCTAAGTCCGTTTCCTTGAACTGCGGGGAAATTACGGCCGCAATCTCTTCCGGCGTGTGAGCCTGCACATAATCCATCCCTTTTTGGAGGGCGTCGGTAAAGCTCTGGACGATATCTGGATGTTCTTCGAGATAGCTTTTTTTCGCACTGAAAGCGGTGTAAGGCACATACCCGGAATCCACGCCAAGGGAGGCGACGACGCAGCCGTCCCCTGCCAGTTCCAGGGAGGTCGCGCCCGGCTCGAACTCAACGGAAAAATCCCCTTTTCCGCTGGAGAATGCGGCGGCGGTAGAGCCAAAGTCGATGCTCTGGTCGATGGTCAAGTCGGAGGCGGGGTCGATGCCGTTTTGCTTTAAGATGTATTCAAAGACCATTTCCGGCATCCCGCCTTTCCTCCCGCCCAGCACGTTTTTCCCTTTTAAGTCGTCCCAGGTGAAATCTTCCATCTTTTCGCGGGCGACAAGGAAATTCCCGGCGCGCTGGGTAAGCTGCGCAAAGTTCACGGCATAATCCTTAGAACCCTCGTTGTACGTGTAGACGGTCGTTTCCGGCCCCATGAAGCCGATGTCCGCCTCGCCGGAAAGCAGGGCGGTCATGGTCTTGTCTGCGCCGAATCCCGTGACGAGCGTCAAGTTGATCCCGGCTTCCTGGAAATAGCCTTCCTCAATGGCCACGTAGAGCGGGGCGTAGAAGATGGAATGCGCCACTTCATTTAAGGTGACGTCGGCAAGCTCGGTTTCCTGGCTGTCCGAGCCGTCGGAATTTTCAGAAACGTCCGAGTTGTCGGCGTTCTTGGAAGCGTCTGAGCTGTCGGCTTGATCGGAAACTTCCGTGCCGGCGGCGTTGCCGGAGTCTTTCTTACTGCCGCCGGATTTCCCGGAGCAGGCGGAAAGCGCCAAAGACGCCAGGATCAGGCACAGGCACAAAGCGTATGCCAGGATGTGTGATGATTTTTTTCTCATGATAAGATCTCTTTCTATTTTTTTATATCATATGAGGGGCGAAAAAAATGTGTGACATTCCGGTCTTGTAAAGAGGCGGGAAAACAGGTAAAATGATATGAAAAAACCAGGAAAGAGGGAATGATCGTGGATATGATGGATCTGCACACGCATACGCTCGTCAGCGGCCATGCGTATAATACGCGGAATGAAATGATCGAGGCGGCGAAACGGAAAGGGCTTGGGATCTTAGGGATCACGGAGCATGCGCCCGCCATGCCGGGAAGCTGCCACTCCATGTATTTCATGAATTACAGGGCACTGCCAAGGAAGCATGGGGACTTGACGGTTCTCTACGGCGTGGAATTGAATATTTTGGATTTCGCGGGGCATTTGGATCTGCCGGATTCTGTGCTGAAAGGGATGGACATTGTTTTTGCGAGCCTCCATATCCCATGCTGCGCGCCGGGCAATGAGCGGGAGAATACGGACGCGTATATCGGGGCGATGGCGAATCCTTACGTCAACGTGATCGCCCATCCGGACGACGCCCGTTTCCCCATAGATTATCAGAGGCTTGTACGGGCGGCGAAAGAACGCCATGTACTGCTGGAGGTGAACAACGCGTCCCTTTCGCCGGAGGGCTTCCGGGGAGACCCGAGGAAGCAGTACAAAGAGCTGCTGGGTCTATGCGCGGAAGAAGATGTCCCCGTCCTGATCAGCTCAGACGCTCATGTGGACGCGGCGGTCGGGGAACACGGCTACGCCTGGGAACTGCTTGAGCAGGAAGGGTTTCCGGATGAATTGGTCGTAAATGCCCATCCAAAGATGCTGCGGGAATATGTCAACGCGAAGTGGCTGTGAGGAGGTAACAGATCAGTCCAGGACTTTGCACTTGCTGCAAAGTCCGTAACTGTGAAGCCGGAAGGCTGAACTGTTACGTGGGCAGGCCGCTTTGCGGGGACGTTGACTTTAAAACTTTAATATGATAAAATCAAGGACAGGGACGCGCATCTGGGATTTTGGCAGGATGGAAGTTTTGCGTTTTCGCCGGAACAAACAAGAAAACCAACAGAAAAAGGGGATGCATATGGGCAAGAATTTGAGGACAGAAGCTGTGGATGATTTGTTTGAGGCGATTCTCAGCCTGGAAAATAAGGAAGAGTGTTACCGTTTCTTTGAGGATATCTGCACGGTCAACGAACTGCTGTCGCTGTCGCAGCGCTTTGAGGTGGCCGGGATGCTGCGGATGCAAAAGACCTACCTGGACATTGCGGAAAAGACCGGGGCTTCCACGGCGACCATCAGCCGCGTCAACCGTTCGCTCAATTATGGGAACGACGGCTATGATATGGTATTTGAAAGGACAGGGACGCTGAAGAAGGAGCGTTGACCCTGCCCGGGAAGGATTACTTTTCTGAATTCTTTTCGCCGCCCGCCTGGGCGTCAATTAATTTTTCGATGAGCTGCTTTTTCAGATAGACGTCGAAGCTCAGCATACAGATGAAAGCGAAACGCTGCAGGCTCGGCTGTTCCTCCGCGCTGGCGTCCTGGAACGTCTGCTGGCTGGTATGGTACTTTTTCGCGATGTCCTTCTGAAGGTTCTGTATCTCGGATTTTTCCAGGCGGAACACTTCCGAATAGATGTCCTCCAGGTTGAAATTCAAGTCCGAGGCAAAATACTTCTCAATGATCGGGTTCAAAACAGCCTGAATGTCCCCGATGCTCAAGATGCTCTTGTAATAATAGATGAAGATAAGGGCGAGGATATGCTCCCTGGAATATTTCTTTTTCACCGGAGGGGGGAGCAGGTTGTTCTTCGTATAATTATTGATCATGGTCTTGGTAAGGATCTTATCCTCCGGGCGGCGCTTGGAAACAGCGAGCTGCCCGTCCATGAAGGTAGTCACCTGATCCATGTATAATTCGATGTTAGGGATGTCCTCTGGCTTGATGTAATCGATCCGCGAGAGGCTTTCCATGATGCTGTTCAGTAAATCTTTTTCGTTGATTGTCATTCGTTTCACCTCAAAATACATTATATCGGATAAAAAAAGAGATAACAAGTATTTTTTTGCAGGGATGGAAAACAGGATGGAAAACAGCTTGAAATAAAAGGAAAAATCTACTATAATAAACATATGTTTGAACATCGAGAGGAAAGAATATGAGCATATACGATGAGTTGAATGAGATGCAGCGCGACGCGGTATTCCATACGGAAGGGCCGCTTTTGATCCTGGCAGGAGCGGGGTCGGGGAAGACGCGCGTGCTGACCTACCGGGCGGCCTGCCTGATCGAGGAAAAAGGGGTCAACCCCTATCATATCATGGCGATCACGTTCACGAACAAAGCGGCGGGGGAGATGCGGGAGCGCATCGACCGGATGGTTGGCTTTGGTTCGGAAAGCATTTGGGTGTCGACGTTCCATTCCACCTGCGCGCGGATCTTGCGGCGCTATATCGACCGGATCGGGTACGACACGAATTTTACGATCTACGATGGGGACGATCAGAAGTCCGTTATGAAGGAAATCTGCAAGAGGCTCAAGATCGACACGAAGATCTATAAGGAAAAGTCGTACCTTAACGCGATCTCATCCGCAAAGGACGAGCTGATCTCGCCGGAAGAATTTGCGAGGCGCGCGGCGGGAGATTACGCGGAAGAGAAGCGGGCGGAGGTATATCGGGAGTACCAGAAGGAACTCCAGAAGAATAACGCGCTGGACTTTGACGACCTGCTTGTGAAGACGGTGGAGCTGTTCCGCCAGGAAGCGGAGGTCTTGCGGAATTATCAGGAGCGTTTCCGGTATATCATGGTGGACGAGTACCAGGATACGAACACGGCGCAGTTTGAGCTGATCCGGATCCTGGCGGATAAATACCGGAACCTGTGCGTGGTGGGCGACGACGACCAGTCCATTTATAAGTTCCGCGGCGCCAATATCAGGAATATCCTAAGCTTCGAGGAAGTCTATCCGGACGCGAAGGTCGTGCGGTTAGAGCAGAATTACCGCTCCACCCAGAATATCCTTACTGCGGCGAACAGCGTGATCGCCCATAATACCGAGCGGAAGAAAAAAAGGCTGTGGACAGACCGCGGCGACGGGGAGAAGATCAGCTTTGAGCAGCTTAACACGGGGCATGAGGAAGGGGACTTTGTCGCAAGGGACATCCAGAGGAAGGTGCGGGAAGGGAAGGCCCGTTACGGGGACTGCGCCATCCTTTACCGGACGAACGCGCAGTCGCGCTTGTTTGAAGAGCGGTTTCTTATAGAGAATATCCCTTATAAGATCATCGGCGGCATCAATTTTTATTCCCGCAGGGAGATCAAGGATCTGCTCGCATATCTGAAGACCATAGACAACGGCAGGGACGACTTATCGGTGCGCAGGATCATCAACGTGCCGAAGCGGGGCATCGGGATCACGACGGTCAACCGCGTCCAGGAATATGCCCTGGAGCAGGGGATGAGCTTTTACGACGCGCTGTGCGAGGCGGATACGATCGCGTCCGTCGGGAAGGCGGCGGCAAAGATCCGGCCTTTTGTGAACTTTATCCAGACGATGCGCAGCAAGGCGGGATATCTGGGCATTTCCCAGCTTATCCGGGATATCATAGAAGAAACCGGGTACGTGGAAGAGCTGGAAGCGGAAAAGACGGAGGAGGCAAAGGAGAGGATCGAAAATATCGATGAATTTATCAATAAGGCCGTTGATTATGAGGAGTCGTCTGACGACCCGACTTTGAACGGATTTTTGGAAGAAGTGGCTCTGGTCGCGGACATCGACAACCTGCAGGAGGGGACGGATTACGTGGCCCTGATGACGCTGCACAGCGCGAAAGGGCTGGAGTTCCCGAATGTTTACCTGGCTGGCATGGAGGACGGGGTGTTCCCGAGCTATATGACGATCGTGTCGGAAGACCCGATGGACATCGAGGAGGAACGCAGGCTCTGCTACGTGGGGATCACCCGCGCGATGTCCGACTTGACGATCACCTGTGCGCGGCAGAGGATGTCCCGGGGCGACGTCCAGTACAACAAGGTTTCGCGCTTTGTGAAGGAGATCCCGGCGGAATTATTTCACGGGAAAAATATAGAGCCTCCGAAAGCGAAACCTGAGGCGGCGCGGCAGTCTTTCCGCCAGAAGGGCTCGAAAGTCAATCCGATCTTCAGCACGCGGAACGCGTACTTAAGCTCCCATAAGAGCCAGTCGTTCCCCAGCGTGAATACGAAGGCATCCTCGCTGGAATACAAGAGCGGGGACCGGGTACGGCACATGAAGTTCGGGGAAGGCACGGTCATGCAGATCGTGGAGGGCGGCCGGGATTTTGAAGTGACGGTGGATTTTGACAAGGTTGGGACGAAAAAAATGTTCGCGGCCTTCGCAAAATTAAAAAAAGTATAAAAAATCAAAAAAATTGGTATGCTAATCGGTAAAGATGTGCTATACTGATAATAACCATTGGTTGAGAACAAAAAAAGGAGAAGGAGCGGTAACTATGAACAGGGAAAAGATTGACGAATTATTGAGTTCAGTAAAATTAAAAGAGCTGTTACACAAAGAAGAGGAAGAGAAGAAGAAGACGAAAGCGCTTTGGGTTCTGGCGATCATAGGCGCGGTAGCCGCGGTGGCGGCGATCGCATACGGCGTATATCGGTTCTTTGCGCCGGATTACCTGGAGGACTTTGAGGACGATTTTGACGAGGACGGCCTGGAAGAGGACTTCTTTGACGATGAGGATGAGAGTGAGGACTGATCCCGGGCAGGAATAGGCAATGGCAGAACGGCGGCTCCCGCATAGGTTTATGCGGGAGCTTTTCTTGTAAGGCAGTCTTTTAATAAACCACCTGCTATGCAGGTGTGATAACAGCCGCTTTAGCTTACAGAAAAAA
>CANQTH010000034.1 GCA_947626795.1 uncultured Lachnospiraceae bacterium | reverse complement strand
GCATTTATAAGGATTTAATGTAACTGAAAACTGTATGAAATTGACAAGGTGCATACCTAAAAAATCAAATTGCTGTGGTTAGAAATAATTCATCTCCATCAACAGAGATTGATGTGTTTCCGTTTTTCTTGAAATATCCAAAAGCATCAAGTTCATCTAATGTAGAAAGAATAGCATAATTCTTCTTTCTGAATTCAATATACTGTATAAATTCATTATATGATTCGCATTCTTGTGTGATTATATCAAGGTCATATATATTTACAACATACGGGATTCCAAAGTTTTCATCTATCTCAATATACTTGTCTATTTCTGAAGGAATTATTCCAAAGTTCTCTGCGGTTACGCAAACAATATATTTTGACGAACTATTTTCTATAACTATCTCATCACCAGAAATTGTAACAAATTTTTTCCCAGTTTGAACTCTTTCTATAGATCTAACTGCTTGAGAATACGCTGCCCCGATAGCCTGATAAACATCTGTCTTAATACTCTCATTCGAGCCTTTTATGGAATTCAATGTAATTATCTTACTCTTACACTCACAAAATAACATCCCTTCTGAAGTGACTGTAGTTACATCAGCTTCACCGTCCTCATCCAAATAAGATAAACTACAATATATTTTTTCTTTGTCCAGTAATCTTTCTAAATAGGAAGATGTTAACTCTTCTATAACATCCCCACGGTTTCCTGTATATATGCCTGTTGTTCGATTATCAAATACTTTTTCTGCAATAAAGGTATAATGAAATTGCTTAGGGATGTTCATCAAAGTTGAAAATAACAGCGGCATATATATGTAGTCGCCAAAATCAACAAATGGTTTCGATATAAGAATCTTAAAATCATTAAATTCTGCTTTCTTAAAATTGCTATCATAGGCTTTGACACACAAATAATCACACATTTCGTTTACTTCATCACCTATTTGGACTTTTAGGTCAGATTTACTGATTCTAAAAATATAACCCGATTTAATACTTGGAAGCCAAGGTTCAGACTTTCCCATCAGAACTCTAACCATTGTTTTTAACTTGTACTTCTCTTTATAAGCTTCCGCAATTCTTAACCCATATTGAGAAAAAATATATCTAAGCACTATTTCGTATGATGTATATGAAAAGCCCAAGACCTCCTTCATAGAAGTGTCAAGCGGAGCATATAATCGTCTGGCTACCTCCAGCAATTGATGAATATAGCCATCACCTCTATAAAAATTTCCTTTCATCTGCATCATTTTTGACTGAAGGAATTGTTGTTTTTCATCATCACTGGCATTTACCATTTTCAACGTATCCGAAAAAAGCTGTTCTACATTAGGGACAAAAGAGTTTTTCGAATATTGTTCTAACAATTCATAGTCATGCCACATGAAATCCTTAGCACCTTTTTCTTTGCATGCATATAATGCATTCGCTGCCAGATATTCTGCAGCTGGAATGAACGTATCATCATGCCCATAAAGAAGCATTTGCATTTCAATTATCCCAGACAGCACACTTTCTAATGAATACTGCGACATAAATTGAATCATATCATCTGTTAATGATTTGGACATTTCTTATCAACACCTTCCCTTAACATCTAATCCACTAACTCAACACCCCTGACATCTAATCCACAGCTTCAACCCTCTGACATCTAACTTGGCAACCCAACTCTCACACTTTTTGACCGGATTTGCCTTTGGAAAAGTTACCACAGAGCAATTACCCGATCCACCCGCTCGAAGCTGTCGAAAGCCGAAAACCGCAGTATACTTAAACTTTCGCGCCTATTTCCCTTCGACCCGTGACATCAAACATACCGTCTCAACATGCCCCGTCTGCGGAAACATATCCACCGTCTGCACTTCCCGCAGCGCATACGCTTCACGGCACAAAAACTTCAGATCCCTTGCCAGCGTCGCCGGGTCGCAGCTCACATACACGACCCGTTCCGGGCGCATCTTCAAAATCGTCTCAAGGCACTTTTGGTCGCAGCCCTTCCTGGGCGGATCCACCACGATCACATCCGGGCGCAGCATATCCCCGTCCGGCCTTTGCCCGGATCCGCCCGGATCCTTCCTCTTTTCTTCTCCTATTCCAGCGGATTCCCCGCCTTTCCACTCTCTTCCTTCCCCTCCGACGGCTTCTTCCTCTTCTCCAGCAACCGCCTCCCCTTTCTCTCCCTTCTCCTCCCGCGCCCGGTTCTTCTCATAAAAATCAGGCAAGACCTCCTCGGCCTTCCCGGCAAAAAACTCCACGTTCCCGATCCCGTTGATCCGCGCGTTATTTCGGGCGTCCGCGACCGCAGCCTCAGAAACTTCCACCCCGTAGACATATCTCGCCTTCCGCGCAAGGAACAAAGAGATCGTCCCGATCCCGCAATATAAGTCCCATACCGTCTCCGTTCCCGTCAGCCCCGCGAAGTCCAACGCGCACTCATACAATTTTTTTGTCTGCGCCGGGTTGACCTGGTAAAAAGAAAGTGGGGAGATCTGATATTTCACGTCCCCAATGTAATCCGTGATAAAATTCTGCCCCCACAGGCTTATAGATTCCTCCCCAAGGATGGCGTTTGTGTTCTTTTTATTGACGTTCAGCATGACGCACGTCATGCCCTCGATCTTCCGAAGCCGCCTCACCAGATCTTCCGCATGGGGAAGGCTCCGCCCATTCACCACCAGGCACGCCATGACCTCTTTTGTCACAAATCCAAAACGGATCAGGACATGGCGCACCAGCCCTTTCCCCGTCGCCTCGTCATAGGCGGGAACGCGGCGTTCTTCCATATAAGAAATCACGGCATCCAGCACAGCCTCATTTACGTCCGCGCCCAGCAGGCATTTTCGGTTTGGGATGATGTTGTGGGTATGCGCGGCATAAAACCCAGCGACGATCCGCCCGTTTTTATCCGTACCGATCGGAAATTGCGCCTTGTTCCGATAAAAATAAGGCTCGTCCATCCCAAGGATCGGATGCGCCAGCGCTTCCCCCTGCCCAGCTTCCCCGTCGCCGTCCGCCAGCGAAAATCCCCCGATCCGCCGCAGATTGTCCCGCACTTTATGTTCCTTAAATTCCAACTGCTTGCGGTAATCCAACGCCTGAATCTGGCAGCCGCCGCATTGGCGGTAGGAAGCGCAGCGCGGCTTGACCCGGTACGGGGACGGCTCCAGCACTTCCATCAGCCTGGCATATCCAAAATTCTTCTTCATTTTCATGATCTTTACGCGGACACGGTCGCCGATCACGGCGTCCTTCACAAAAAACACCGCCCCGTCCGATTTCCCGATCCCTTCGCATCCCGCGCCCATGTCCACGATCTGCAGTTCCAGCTCCATATCTTTCCTAAATTTTGTTTCCGCCACCTGTCAAAACCGCCTTCCCTTTTCTTCCGCTCAAAATGCCCCGCGCCTCTCTCAAGCATCCTTCCTTCCGCTCAAACGTCTGCCTCCCAAACGCGTCCTTCTTCCCCTTCCGCTCAAAATGCCCCGCGCCTCTCAAACATCCTTCCTTCCGCTCAAACGCCTGCCTCCCAAACGCGTCCTTCTTCCCCTTCCGCCCAAAATGCCCATATGCCTTGCCGCCCGCGCTGCCGTATACGCCGCAGTCCAGGCTTGCGCCTTGCATATGGGCATCCAGTCCCAAAGCCCGATCTCTAAAATCGCAACCGTTCCCAAAAATCTCCCTATTCGCTCGTCCGCCGGATATTTGAATCAAAGATCCGGTTATAGCCCAGCCAGCCGTCGTTCCCGTAAGAAGATGCAAGCGTTTCCCTCATGCATTCCAGCTTCGCGTCCGTATTGTCCGCAAAGCTAAGCGCGACCGCCTCCGCAAGGGCAGGCTTTTTCGGGGAACCGTACTCAAGCTCGCCATGATGGGACAAAATGCAGTGCCTCAGCTCATTTCCAAGCTTCACCGGGAAATCCGGGATTTCCCGGATCCGGTCGCCCACTACCTGCGCGCCGATCACGATATGGCCCAAAAGCTGCCCCGCATCCGTATAATCATTTTCCGGGAACGTGGAAATCTCATCCAGCTTCCCAATGTCGTGGAACATCGCCGCCGCCAAAAGCAGATCCCGATTCAGCATGGGATACGCCTTCGCATAATAATCGCACAGATTCGCCACGCCCAGAGTATGCTCCAAAAGCCCTCCCACAAATCCATGATGCACGTTTTTCGCGGCGCTGTGGAACTTAAACCGCTTCTCAAACTCCGGATCCTCCAAAAAAAAGCTGGAACACAGCTCCCGCAGGAACGGGTTCTGCATCTGCGGGATATAGCTGGTAAGCTCACGGTACATCTGATCGATATCCTTCTCGCTGACCGGAAGGTATTCCGCCGGGTCATATTCCCCTTCCCTCGCCTTGCGGATGCGTTTTACGTTCAACTGCAGCGCGCCCTGGAAACTGGTGACGTCCCCCACCACGTCAATATAATCCAACGCGTCAAAATCATCGATCCCGCTGGAATTAGGGTCCCAGACCTTCGCGTCCAAAATTCCCGTCTTGTCCTGCAGGATCAGGGACTCGTAAGGCTTCCCCGCTTTTGTCAGCGCCGTCTGCTTTGACTTGCACAAATAAATCTCCCCTACGCGTTCCCCTTCCCTCAATGTCTCAATATATTTCATATCTGCCTCCCAAAATGCTGTTCCGCCGACCATCGCGGCCTTTATTCCAATATGCCGACTGCCACGGCGCGGCCTTTATTCCAACACGCCGACTGTCACGGTGCGGCCTTTATTCCAACACGCCGACCGTCACGGCGCAATCCAGATCCACATATTCCTCGCCTCTTTGCCGTTTCACCGTGATCGTGATGACGTCCCCGGGATGCAGCCCGTAGACCTTCTGGCTGTACTGCTCCACAGATGTGATCTCCTCCCCGTTGATCGCCGTGATGACGTCCGCCTCCTGCAGTCCAGCGGCCAGCGCCGGGGAATCCATTTCCACATCCTTGACATAAACGCCTTTCGGAATCCCGTATTCCTCCGCGATCTTATCCGTCACCGTGCTGATGTACAGCCCCACGCACGGCACGTCGCGGTCATTTGACAGATCCTCGATCACCTGCTTCAATTCCGAGACGGACAGCGCCGTGACCGTGTTGCGCCCACTCTGGCTGCCGTATCCCGACAGGGCCAGCCCGACGATCTCCCCTTCCAGATTGACCAGGACGCCGCTTCCGCTCCCGCCGCCCGCGATATCCGTCGTGAGAACGGAATAATTCGCGTCAACGGTCGAAACGGCGTTTTGGGAAGAAGTGACCGTCCCGCACAAGATCGTGTGTTCCGAAGGGATCCCCAGCGCGATCACCGCGGTCCCCTGGCTGACCAAATACGAATTGCCAAGGGAGGCGACCGCCGCCTGCCCCATCGTTTTCTCGGAAACATTCCGAAGCGGAACGCCAAGCACGGCGATCCCGGTATTCCCATCGTATTTTTTCAGCGTCGCTTCCACCGACGCATCGTCCGAAAACGTGACCTCGATCGCCTGGGCGTCCGCGATCACGCTTTTCTCCGTCATGATCAAAAATTCCTGCCCGTTATTCCCGATAATGACGCCGACCGCCTGGTTTTCCCGCTCGTACGGCGTATTGAACCAATCCATGCCGCTCGTCACGCCTGTAACCGTCACCATAGACTGATTCGCCTTCCGCCCGACGGCATACAGCTTATCCTGCAGCGCCTGGTAATCTTCTATCTCAAGCTCCTCCTGGACGATAACAGTCTGGGGATCGCCGCCTGTCCGGTCTTCGTCCTGCGGCCCGTCCGGGCTGTCCTTCCCTTCCACGGCCTCTCCGCCTTGCGGGCTGTCCTTCCCTTCTTCGGCTTCCGTCTCGTCCGGGCTGTCCTTCCCCTCCCCGGCCTCTTCGTCCCCCTCCCCGTCTCCGGACTCATCCTGCGGGGCGTCGTCCTTGGGAATGGTGATCGCGGAATTTTCTTCCGGATACAGCCACTCTTCCACATGGGGCTTCAAAAAGACAAACACAAAACAGGCGACCGCCCCGAACGCCGCCGCGCAGGCAAGGTCATACCCCGCGCGCATGAGCAGCCGCCGCTTATTGATCGGCTTATCTTTTATCTTCTCTTTGATAAAGTCAAACTCCTGTTGTTCCTCCTTCTTCTGCTCCTTTTCTTCCATGGCTTGCCCTCCCGGCGTAAATGCCCGCCATCCATCCCTGCGCCCCTTGCGGCCCGTTCTGCATCCGCCGCAAACGCCCGGGGCGATCTTCTAAAGTTTTCCCTTGCAGTTCCCGCCCCCCTTGCGGCCCGTTCTGCATCCGCCGCAAACGCCCGGGGCGATCTTCAAAGTTTTCCCTTGCAGTTCCCGCCCCCTTGCGGCCCGTTCTGCATCCGCCGCAAACGCCCGGGGCGATCTTCAAAGTTTTCCCTTGCCAGTTCCCGTCTGCGCTATCCGCAAAGCCGCGCCATCCGCAAAACCGCGCCATCCGTATAGCCGCGCCGACGCGCTTTCCGATGCTCTGCTCCCGCCTTCGTTCCCAAGAAGGCGTCCCCTCAGCCTTCCGGCTTCCCTGTTACTAATAACATTATACGTTTTTCCCCTTATTGTTGCAAGATTTTTATTTTTAGGGTATACTTTGAGGTATGAATGAAAAAGCATTGCACACACTCGAATATTACAAGATCATTGACACGCTGGCGGATCTCGCCACTTCCGCCTCCGGCAGGGAGCTTTGCAAGAGCCTGCGTCCTTCCACGGATTTGGCGGAGATCGAATCCGCCCAGCGCCAGACGGGCGACGCGCTGACACGGATCTTCCAGAAAGGCTCGCTGTCTTTTTCCGGCGTCCACAACGTGGGCGCCTCTTTGAAGCGTCTTGAAATCGGCGGCTCCTTGGGCATAGAGGAGCTTTTGCGGATCGCTTCCCTCTTAGAAGTCGCGAAGCGCGCGAAGTCCTATTCCCGCAGCGACCGGGAAGGCGCGGCCGAGGATTCGCTCGACCCGCTGTTTGCCGGGATCGAGCCGCTCACGCCGCTCTTAGGGGAGATCCGCCGCTGCATCCTTTCCGAGGACGAGATCGCGGACGACGCGTCCGTCGGCCTGAAAAACGTCCGGCGTTCCATGCGGAACATCAACTCCAGGATTCACAGCCAGATGAACGATATGCTCAACAACGCGAACGTGCGCAATTACCTTCAGGACGCCGTCGTCACCATGCGGGGCGGGCGTTACTGCCTCCCGGTGAAGGCCGAGGCCAAAGGACACGTTCCCGGCATGATCCACGACCAGTCCTCCACAGGCTCTACCTTTTTCATTGAGCCGATGGCCGTCGTAAAGCTGAACAACGACCTCAAGGAGCTGGAGCTGAAGGAGCAGGCGGAGATCGAGGCGATCCTCGCTGACTTGAGCGGCATGGCCGCGGAGCATATCCCGAGCCTGCAGGCGGATTACGAGCTTCTCACAGAGCTGGACTTCATTTTCGCGAAGGCGTCCCTGGCAAAAAAGCACAACGGGAGCGCGCCCGTCTTTAACACGGAGGGGCGCGTCCGGATCCGCAAGGGCCGCCATCCGCTTTTAGACGCCAAGAAAGTCGTCCCCATCGACGTCTATCTGGGGGACGGGTTTGACCTGCTCATTGTCACGGGCCCCAACACGGGCGGGAAGACCGTTTCCCTAAAGACCGTGGGGCTTCTCTCGCTGATGGGGCAGGCTGGGCTTCACATCCCGGCGGGCGACCGCTCCGAGCTTTCCATTTTCGAGGAGGTGTTCGCGGATATCGGGGACGAGCAGAGCATCGAGCAGAGCCTGAGCACGTTTTCCTCCCATATGACGAACATCATTTCCATCCTGGAACGCGTCGACAGCCGCTCCCTCGTGCTGTTTGACGAATTATGCGCCGGGACGGATCCGGCCGAGGGAGCCGCGCTCGCCATTTCCATCTTGTCGCGCCTGCACAGCCGCGGCGTCCGCACGATGGCGACTACGCATTACAGCGAGCTGAAAGTCTTCGCGCTTTCCACGCCCGGCGTGGAGAACG
This sequence comes from uncultured Lachnospiraceae bacterium, assembly GCA_947626795.1. Lineage (GTDB taxonomy): Bacteria > Bacillota > Clostridia > Lachnospirales > Lachnospiraceae > Petralouisia. Next base: position 21,909 of record CANQTH010000034.1, on the reverse strand, counting down.
CCTGCTGCGAATTTTCCGTGGAGACGCTAAGCCCGACGTATCGGCTGCTCATCGGCGTCCCGGGCAAGAGCAACGCCTTCGCCATCTCGGGCAAGCTGGGGCTTCCCCGGGAGCTGATCGAAGACGCGAAAAGCCGCATGACCGAGCAGGACGAAAGCTTCGAGGACCTGATCGCCGATCTGGAAGCCAGCCGCGTCACGATCGAAAAGGAACGCCTGGAGGCGGAACGGCACAAGCAGGAGGCCGAGGCGCTCAAGCGCAAGCTGGAAGAGAAGCAGGAGCGGCTTGACAGCCAGCGGGAAAAGATCCTGCGCCAGGCTAACGAAGAGGCGCACGCCATCCTGCGCGAGGCGAAGGAAGTCGCGGACAAGACGATCAAGAATTTCAATAAATACGGGCAGGGGAACGCTTCCGCGAAGGAAATGGAGCAGGAGCGCGGCAAGCTCCGCGACAAGATGGGCCGCCTGGAGCAAAAGATCGCCGTCCGGCCGGACGCCAAAAGCGGGCAGAGCCTCCGCAAAGCCCCGAAAAACCTGCGCATCGGCGATTCCGTCAAGGTTTTGAGCCTGAACTTAAAAGGCACGGTGCATACCCTTCCGAACAGCAAGGGCGACCTGTATGTGCAGATGGGCATCCTGCGTTCCCTCGTCAACATCAGCGACCTCATCCTGCTGGAGGACGAGCCAGCGTTCGGCGGCCCCAAGAAATCCTCCGGCGCGGGGAAATTGAAGATGGCGAAATCCGCCACCGTCCCCACCGAGATCAACCTGATCGGGAAGACGGTGGACGAGGCCATCCCCCTGCTGGACAAATATCTGGACGACGCTTACCTCGCCCACATCCCTTCCGTGCGCATCGTCCACGGGAAAGGGACGGGCGCGCTGCGGGCCGCCGTCCACAGCCACCTGCGGCGCCTGAAATACGTCAGCTCCTTCCGGCTCGGGGAATTTGGGGAGGGAGACTCCGGCGTCACGATCGCAGAATTTTCGTAGCAGGCAGGCTCCGGGCTTTTCGCTTGCCGCAAAATCCGCAGGGATGCGAACATTTGGCCAAGAAGGAACTCGGAAGGCTTCCCTGTCCTGAATTTTCCCGACCGTTTTCACGGTCTGCAAAGTCCCTGGCGCAATCGGTTGACGAGCTAGACACACTCCGCGTTCCGTTCTGGTTTTCACGGCCTGCGAAGTCCCTGGCGCAATCGGTTGACGAGCTAGACACGCTCCGCGTTCCGTTCTGGTTTTCACGGTCTGCAAAGTCCCTGGCGCAACCGGGCCGTTTCCCTGAAATCGCGCCAGAACCCGCTGTTTCATAGAAAGGAGGCCCCATGGCCGCAAAGCAAAAGATCCTCATCGTTGACGACGACGTAAACATCGCGGAGCTGATCTCCCTTTACCTGACAAAAGAATGTTATGACGCCCGCATGGTGCATGACGGGGAGGAAGCCCTTTTGGCCTACGAGCAGTACCAGCCCAACCTGATCCTGCTGGACTTGATGCTCCCCGGCATCGACGGCTATCAGGTATGCCGGGAGATCCGGGCAAAATCCAACATCCCCATCATCATGCTTTCCGCAAAAGGCGAGATCTTCGACAAGGTGCTGGGGCTGGAGCTGGGCGCCGACGACTACATCATGAAGCCTTTCGATTCCAAAGAGCTTGTCGCGCGGGTAAAGGCCGTGCTGCGCCGCTACCAGCCGTCCAAGCCGGAAGCCCCAGACGATATCAAATGCGTGGAATATCCGGATCTTGTCGTGAACCAGACCAATTATTCCGTGCTGTACCGCGGGAAGGCCGTGGATATGCCCCCGAAAGAGCTGGAGCTTTTATATTTCCTGGCGTCCTCGCCCAACCAGGTGTTTACGCGCGAGCAGCTGCTCGACCACATCTGGGGCTACGAGTACATCGGGGACACCCGCACCGTAGACGTCCACGTCAAGCGCCTCCGGGAAAAGATCAAGGACCACACCTCCTGGCGCCTTGCCACCGTCTGGGGCATCGGCTATAAATTCGAGGTGAAATAAGTGAAACGCACGCTTTATCTGAAACTTTTGGCGGGCTATATGGCGTTCGGCATCCTGGGCTTTCTCACGACCGCCACGTTTACCGCGCGCCTGGCCTCCGATTACATCGAGCAGGACGCCGCCGCCAGCCTGTACCGGGAATCCAACCTGCTCGCCTCCAATTACGCTTCTTATTATTATCAGGGTACGATGACGCTCGAAGAGCTGCATTCGCGTTTTACCGCGATTGCCGTCTACCTTGGCGCGGAGATCTGGGTCATCGACCCAAACGGGAACGTCCTGATCGATTCCCGGGACGCGTCTTCCGCCCCCATCGCCGTGGAAGGCTTCGACATCGCGGCATTCGGGACAAAATACTACCAGGTCGGCTCTTTTTTCCATATGTTCGAGGAAAGCCAGCTCTCCGTTTTTTCCCCCATCACGATCAATTACAAGGTGCGGGGCTACGTCGTGATCCACAAGCCCGTCAAGAGCCTGGATTCCTTAAAGGACGGCTTTTTAAACATTTCCTACCTGACGCTGGCAATCATTTTCCTGTGCGCGTTCGTCACGCTCGCGCTCTTCACCTACACGGTATACATCCCCATCCGCAAGATCACGCGCGCCGCGAAGGAATACGCCGAAGGGAATTTCAAAGAGCAGATCAACATCCATACCAACGACGAGATCGGATACCTGGCAGCGTCTCTCAATTACATGGCGTCCGAGCTGTCTTCCCAGGAGGACGACCAGCGCAAATTCATCGCGAACATCTCCCACGACTTCCGCTCCCCTTTGACTTCCATCAAGGGATACGTGGAGGCGATCATGGACGGGACGATCCCCCATGAGATGCAGGACAAGTACCTGAGCACCATCTTATTTGAGGCGGAGCGTTTGAACAAGCTGACGGAAGGCCTGCTGGAGCTGAATAAGTACGGCGCGAAAGGCACGATGCTGGATATCAGCAGCTTTGACATCAACCAGGCGATCAAGCTGGTCGCGCGTTCTTTTGAAGGCACTTGTAAGAAAAAGCGGATCTCCTTTGAGCTGATCCTGACCGGGCAGACGTCTTTCGTCTCCGCGGATATGAGCAAGATCCAGCAGGTTCTCTACAACCTGATTGACAACGCGATCAAGTTCAGCCATCCGGATTCCATGATCACGATCGAGACGACGGAAAAAAACGAGAAAGTCTTCATCTCCGTCAAGGACTCCGGGATCGGCATCCCGAAAGACAGCATCAACAAGATCTGGGAACGCTTTTACAAGACCGACCTGTCGCGCGGCAAAGACAAGCGCGGCACGGGCCTCGGGCTTTCCATCGTAAAGGAGATCCTCGCCAAGCATAACGAAAACATCAACGTCGTAAGCACGGAAGGGGTCGGCACGGAATTTATCTTCACGCTCCCGCTGGCGCAGGAAGGGGAAGGCACGTCTTATCTGTGACGGCCTTCCCCGGTTTTTCTGTAATTTCTATTTTATATCTCATATCGTCTGAAGCTCTGCGAACTTCTTCTCATACCCCTGCAACAGTTCCAGGATCTCTTCCGGGCTTCTCTGCGGGTTCTCCGATACCGCCCGGCAGATCGGCTCCAGCGCCTGCGCCTCTTCCTTCCTGCTCTTACGCTTCCACGCGCAGCATATTCTCATTCCCGCCGAGGTAGAACTGATCCCCAGACCTTAAATAATATGGGATCCCCGGGGAAAGCTGCTGCCCGTTCGCCAAAAACGTCCCGTACGTTGACTTTAAGTCGATGAGGACAAATTCCCCGCGCGCCTTGTCATACTCCAGGGAACAATGCCTGCTGCTGACGCCCGGCGTGCCTTCGCGGAAGATCACCGTGCAGCTCGCGACATTGCGCCCGATCAGGATCTGCTTGCCATTCAGCGGGAACGTTGACCCGCCGTGCTGGGAAGAAAGGGAACGCACCACCGGATTTACGGCCGCTCCCGCATGGGAAACCCCGCCCCCGTTGGCATACGGCTGATTTGCCGCCGTCGGCTGCGTGCCTTTTTTCTTCCGGGACAACAGCAGCGCCACGATGATGATCAGCAGGACGACGATGACCGCGGCCACGATCCCGATCACCAGCGCCATATTGTTCTCCTTGCCATCCGTGTCCGCATCCGCGCTCACGTCCGCATTTGCATCCACATCCGCATTCGCGCCCACATCCGTATTTTTATCCGCATCTGCATTTTCATCTGCGTCCACGCTGTCCGTCCCTTCCCCGGCGAGCGCAAATTCGACATTATGGTCCTTCAGCATATCGATCATTTCCTCGATATTGACCGCATAGTAATTCTCCGCGTCCACATATATGTCGCTTAGATGCACGTCCGGCAAAAGCTCCCTGTCCTCGACCGTGAACGTTTTCAGCGTTTCCGAATTGATCCCCAGGACTTCCCCATTCTCATTCACAAGCGGCCCGCCGGAATTGCCGCTCGCGATGCTCGTGTCTGTCTGGATCTTGCGCACTCCCGTGCCTGCCGTCGTCGTCAGGCGGCTGATGATGCCCTTCGTGACGCTGGAATCGCTGACGTCAGAATTGGATACGGCGTCGATCTCGTCTGAGTCTGAGATCCCCGGATAACCGATCGCCCATACGCTCATCCCCACCATGTTGTCGTCCGGGATGCACAACGGCAGCGCTTTCCGCTTCTTCGTCGGCTTATCCAGCTTTAACAGCGCGATGTCCTTCGTCTCGTCTGAATCCACCACATAGCCTTCCTTGTAGCTTCTCTCCGAGAAACGGACCCGGATCTTCAGCTTTCCTTCCACGGCCCACTCGACCTCCCCGGTCTCCGGGTTGAGAGAATAAATCTGGCTCCACTCGCCAGCCCCAAGCTCCAGGAAATTATGCACGACATGCTCGTTCGTGACAAGATACTGCGGGTTTTCCCCTTCCTTCCCGACAAAGAAACCCGTTCCACATGAAAAAAGCGTCGATTTCCCGGTCTTTCGCTCCTCAAGCCAGATCTCCACGACAGACACGCCTTCCCTGGCGCTGTTGATATTCGCGCCTGATTCCGAAGCCTCCGCCGTTCCTCCCTGATAAAAGGCCGCCATTACAATGGCGACAATCGCCAGCAGCGTCGCCGCCGCCCTTTTCCCTCTTTTTTTCCACATAACGTTTCCTCCCTTTCTGATGTTCCTTACATCCGCCGCCCGCCGCGTCCCAAACGCCCGCGCGGCTGGCCTCCCTTATTTTTCGTCCTGATCCAGATCGTCCCAACTGAAATTCTCGCCGCAGCACGGGAAAAACATCAACCGGGTATTGCCGATCGTCAGGATATCATACTGCTTTAACCGGACGGGATTCAGCACAACCTCGTCGTTCAGGTAGAACAGCTCCCGCGACTCCCCCGCCTGCGCAATGAATTCCCGCCGCTTCGGCTCGTAAAGGACGATGGCATGGCGTTCCCTGGAAATGCTGTTGTCGCCGTGCAAAACGACGTCCATCGCGCTGGAACGCCCAATGAAGTTCCTGCCCGTCTTGATCGTAAAGCTCGCCCCGAAGTCCTCTCCTTCGACGCACACCAGCCACCCGGCCACCGGGTCGATCCCCTTCTTGCTCTTATAAAAGCTGACGGTCTTCCCGTCGTCGTCCTCGCCCGTTATGGCCTTGTTCACCGCATCCTGCAGCGGCGAATTGCCCGGCGTCCCCGCAGGGCCGCCCTCCGAATACGGGACCGTCACGGAATCTCCCGCATACGGCGCGGCTCCCGGCTGTCCTGCCGGATTCCCCGCGTACGGCGCGGCCCCCGCCGGGCTTCCCGCATACGGCGCGGCCCCCGGCTGCCCTGCCGGATTCCCGGCATACGGCGCGGCCCCCGGATTTTCCGTATACGGAACCGTCACGGAATCCTCCTGCTGGGCGGCGGCGGGCATGGCCACCGTCACGGAATCTTCCTGCCCGCCCCAGCCCGCCGTCCCCGGGGACATCCCCATGGGCATGGTGGACGGATCCTCCTGCTGGGCATTCCCGGCCGCCAGGCATTTCGGGCATTCCCGGAACTTGCTGCCGTTGTAAAAATGCCCCCTCTCACATCTCTTCAAGCTCATCCTGCCTTCCTCCTTCCGGCTCTTCCCCCGCGCAGTACCGCAGCGCCGCTACGGAAGTATTGTCCTGCCCGGGCTTCTGTTTTCCCAACGCCCCTTCTGTCAGCTTCCTCGCCAACTGATCCATATCTCCCCTGTTTTCCCTCACAATGGAAAAGATCTCCTCTTCTGAAAGGCTCTTATACAGCCCGTCGCTGCTCAGCAGCACGATATCCCCATCCTCCAGCGCAAACGGCCTGCAGTTGATATCCATCAAAGAAACGTTCCCCATCCCCAGGTAACTGATCAGCGCCTCGGCCCGGCCCTCTTCCGCCTGGTACTGCTCCCGCGTCAGCTCCCCGGCCGCCAGCTTCTGATCCAGCGTCAGCCTGTAATTATGCTGCCTGCAGACGGATAACATCTCCCCGTCCCGTATGATGTAGATCTTGCTGTCGCCGACCGAGAGCCAATACAGGTTCCCGTCCTGCACGACGGCCGCTACGACCGTCGTCCCGGCTTCCAGCCGTCCCCCGTTCCCGTCCTTTAGCAGAAACACCTTTTCATCGGCGATCCTCGCCTCCCGCCGCAAAAATTCCGGGAAATCCTCCTCGCCGCTCCTGGCAAGCCACGCGTCGGACAGGCTCCTTACCGCCGTCCTGCTGGCCTCGGCCCCTCCGGCAAGCCCGCCCATGCCGTCGCAGACGATGGCGATCGCCTCGCCTCCGCTCCCATAGGCAAACAGGGAATCCTCCTGATATTTCCTCTTTCCGATGACGCTCGACGTCCCGATCTCGATCCCTGGGGGCTTTTCCGGCTTCAGCGTCTTAGGGTCTTCCTCTTCTTCCTCATGCCGCGCGAAAAACCTCACGACGCCCCAAAAAACGCCCGTCCTCTTTAACGCTTTTTCTTTGGCCATCTTTTTTCCCCCATGCAAAACGCCGCAAATTCCAGATCCGTCTCCCCAAGCGTGATCTTCTGGCCCGATCTTAATTCCTGCGCGCCCTCAACCATCTCCCCTTCCAGATAAGACAGGTTTCCGGCTTTCGGGAACACATAAAAGACGTTCTTCTTCTCCTCGTAGACCACGGAGCAATGCTCTTCCCGGCTGACCTGGGCGTCTCTTAGCACGACGTCGTTGCCCGCGCCGCGCCCGATGCGGTTAAATCCCGCGTACAGCGGGAAGCTCCGCCCGTAATCTAAGCCCTTGACGCAGACCAGCCATCCGGCGGTGCAGCCGCAGGGATCCTCCCTGTCCGCGTCCGCACCTTCCGCAGAGGCAGCGCTTGCCGTCCCGGCTGCGCCCGGCGCGCCCGCCGCAAGGTTCCTTCGGATATACGCGGTCGCATAATCCCCTACCTGCTGCGCCTCCAGCGCGGCAGGCACGGCGCCCGCGCCCTGTCCCGCCGCAAGCCTTGCGCAATGCGGGCATTCCTTGAATTTCCCATTGTCATAATAATGGGAATTGCTGCATTTTACGATTGCCATTGCCCTCTCCTCCTGGCGGCCCGCCGCGTCAATCCGCGCAGAATACGGCGACCGCCGAATAATTGTCCATCCCTTTTCCCGCTCCGTTCTTTCTGATCTCGCGCTCCATCCGTTCCAGCCATTCCGCCGGGGACTTCGATCGTTTCAGTGCCGCGCGCATCTCTTTTTCCACGATCCATTCCCAAAAACCGTCTGTGCACAAGAGCAGCGCGTCCTTCCCGCTGCACGCGACCGGATCCTCCACCTTGTAGCGCGGGGAATCCCATTCCGTCCCCATCACGCGCAGCAGGCGGTTCCGGTCAGGATGGAAGCGGATCTCCTCTTCCCGGATCTCCCCGGCCGCCACCAGCATCTGCGGGACGCTGTGATCCAACGTCCGCTGCTTCAGCTTCCCGCCCTTAAAATAATACAGCCTGGAATCCCCAATATGCGCCCACTGCATCCGATTTCCGTCAGTCAGAAGGACGACCAGCGTCGTCTTCATCTCCCGATCCCTGCCCTGCCTCGCCTGCTCTTCCAACAGCCGCTTCTGGCTCAGCTCGATGCAGTCGGCCAAATACTGCCCGGACACCTCGCCGCGCTCCGCAAAATCCCGCAGGATGCAGTCCGTCACCAGGCGGGACGCCTCGTCCCCGCCGCCGTGGCCGCCAAGGCCGTCCGCCAGGACAAAACAGCACGCGTCGCCCTTACGCCCTGCGCCCGCATAATCCTCGTTATATTCCCGTTCCCCGGGATTTGTCAAAATCTCATATGACAGCATCTTTTTCCCACCTGTGGATCCTATCGCTAATCAATTGCCTCAATTCCTCCTCCTTCATCCGGAAGAGCCTCAATTCCTCCCCCTTCATCCGGGAGAGCCTCAATCCCGCCTCCTTCGTCCGGCTGTGGCGCCGGGTCTGGCTGTGGCGTCGGCGTCGGAGTTGGCGTCGGAGCTGGCGTCGGCTGCGGCGCTGGTGTCGGCGTCGGCTGGCTGGAGCCGCCGGACGACGGCTTTTGGCTGCCGCTGCTCTCTTCCGGCTTCTTGCCAAGGCTTACGGTGATCGTCACCGCGCTGCCTTCCGCCACTTTCCCGCCGCCCGCCGGATCCTGGGAGATCACAAGCCCTTCGGACACCACGTCGTCATACGCTTCTTCCACCTGCGCCTGCAGGCCAAGCCCTTCTATGGCCTCCACGGCCTCTTCCCTCGTCTTATAGACAAAATCCGGAAGCTCCACCTGCTTCGGTCCTTTGCTGATGACAAGTTCGATCGCCTTGTCCGTCCGATTCTTGCTGCCCGGCTTTAAACTCTGGCTGATGATCTTCCCTTTTTCTACGTCCGTGCTGAATTTCCGGGTGATCTTGCCAAGCGGGTAGGTATATCCCTCCGCCTGCTTTAACTCCTTTAGCTTCGCGGACGCCTGCTTCTGCGTCAGCCCGCGCAAATCCGGCACTGTCAGGACAGCCGTTTCCTCTGACAGGCTGCCTAAGGATACCGTCATGGACACCTCCGTCTTAGCCCCAACGCGTTCCTCCGCCTCGATGCTCTGCGAGATGATCCTGCCTTTCTCCACGAGGTCGCTGTATTCCTCCGAAACGCTGTCCTTTGCCAACGTCAGGTTCTGCGCCTCCAACAGGCTCACGGCCTCCTCATATTCCAAGCCGACGAGTTCCGGCATCATCACTTCCTCGCGCCCGCCGCTCATGATGACATAAACAGTTTCCTGCGCCGACACCCGCGCCCCGTCCTCCGGATCCTGGCTCAGCACCTTGTTTTTCTCTATGCTCTCGCTGTAATTCATGCCATTGATGGCCACATTCAGGTTCCTTGCCTCCAGCGTCTTTTTCGCCTCGTCAATGCCCATCCCGGACACGTCCGGGACATAACGCTCATCCTCGCCCAGCGCATACGTCCCATCGCTGCTCTCAATGACCTTCCTGGAAAGGCTGATCCTCCCGGTCGCAACCAGGAAAATGCACAAAACGGCCAAAACGCCCGCGGCGGCAGCCGCAATCTTAAACGGCAGGGGGAGCTTCGCGCTCACTTCCTTTTCCCGTTCCTCGACGATGCGCTCCACCTTCACATCTTCCCCCAGCGCCTTGTAAAAACTCTCCGCGTCCTGGATGCGGTATTCCCTGCGGACGTTCAGGCTGTTCATGATCGCGTTTTCCACATTCGGGTCTATCTCGATCCCAAGCGCGGAAGGCGGCTTCACACGGTCTTCCACGATCCGCTCAATGGATTCCTCCGGCCGTATGCCCGTCACCATCCGGTAAAAAGTCGCGCCCAGCGCGTAGACGTCCGTCCACGGCCCCTGCTCGCCCCGGCTGCGGTACTGCTCTTCCGGCGCGTATCCCGGCTTTAAGATGACTGAAAGGCTGCGCGACTGCACGGCCGCCGCGTACCTGGCCGCCCCGAAGTCAAGGATCTTCACATCGCCCTTCGTCGTGATGAAGATATTGTCCGGGGCAATGTCCCTGTGGATGATGCTTTCCTTGTGGACCTCAGCCAAGCCGCGCAGGACCGCCATCGCGATCCGCTTCGCCTCCGCCACCGGAAGCCGCCCTTTCTGCTTGAGGATCTCCTTTACCGTCTTCCCCTCCAAAAATTCCATGATGATGTATCCCGTCCCATTTTCCATGAAACAGTCGTAAATATCCACGATCTCCGGAATGCTGTTAAACCGCGCTAAGCGTTTCGCCTCGGAAATGAAGCTGTCAAGCCCCGCCTGGAACTGATCCGACGCCTCCCCGGAAAATACAGTCAGCATCTCCGTCCCGTAGCTCCGCGTCGCGAAATCGCTCGGCAGGTATTCCTTCACCGCTACTTTCCGCTTCAGGACCGTGTCCCAGCCGATGTAGGTGACGCCGAAGCCCCCGTACCCCAAGACCTTCCCGACGATATATTTCCCGCCGATCTGCTTTCCCGGCAGGAGATAGTAAGCTTCTTTCACGCCCGTCCCCTGCTCATATCCGCAGTGTCTGCATATTTTTTCTTCTTCTGGAATCTCTTCCATGCATCCCATGCACCTTGTCATTTCCCATTCCCCGCAATCCGCTCTCTTACTGCCTGGCAAATGTCCCCGTCCTCGACCAGCCGGACGTCCTCTAAGTCATATTCTTTTAAAAATGCCAGGTATGTCGTCAATTTATTTTCCTCATAATCCTTCAGGACGTCCCGGTTCAGCGGGATGCCCGCGTCGTTGTCCATATAGGCGACGCCCTGCAGCCTGTCGCTTAGCAGCAGCGATATCAGGTACATCCCCGCCTCCTGGCGGTTCCTGGGGATATCCTTATTCACCCCGTAGCAGTATTCCATCCTGCCGATCGGCTTCCTGTCCTGCAAAACGGGGATCGCGCGGAAATCCGTAGGCGGCATCTTATCCACCGTGACTTCCCTGACGCTGTCCATATCCGACAGGTCGCCGATGACCGCGCACACGTCGGACGCCTCATACTGGAACGCCTTGAGCAAAGCCGCCTCGTCGTCGGCATATCCGAATTTGTCGGAAGGCTTCTCGGTCGTCAGTTCCACTTCCTCCTGACCGCCGAATGCCATTTCTTTTTCCGAATTGACATAAGCGACTCCGACCTGCATGGCGGTCGGGATCTCGTATGCCTTCCCTTCCAGCCCGTCCAGATATAAATAGGAAGAAAGATCCATCGTGTGCAGCAGGTCAGAGCTGTCCGCGCAATAGCGTTCCGCGTCCAGCCCGTCCGTGCAGAAAACGTCCGGCAGGCTTCCGCCCCCGTCTTTTGTTTCCTGCGAGATCGCCTTCTGGTATTCTTCCGCGCCAAACGCCTTTACTGTCACGTCAAGCTGCGGGCATTTTTCTTTCGCGTCTTCCAAAAACGCTTCCGACAGCTCCTCGCCCGCTTCCTCATCCTCCGCCAGGAGCCAGACCTCGACCGTGTCCTCTTTGATCTGGGAAACGTCAATCTTGCCCCGGCCGGAAAAGACCGTCTGCCACAGGATGACGATCCCGCCCACTATGATAAAGACCGCGGCCGACCCGATCGCCAGCGCGCGTCTCTGACGCTGCTTGCGTTTCAGCTCCTGCTCCGGCAGCTCCACCTTCTTTTTATTCAGGATGGCGTTCTTAAACTGCCCCGCCGTCTGGAACCGCAGCTCCGGCCGGAGGGCGAGTGCCTTTAAGATCACGCGCTCCACCCATTCCTCCACCGGGACGCCGCACTCTGACGGCTTTTTCAGCTCGTCTTTTTCCGCGCGGTCCGGCGCGTCCATCGGCTTTTCACCCGTCACCATCTCATAATAGACCGCGCCCGCCGCGTAAATGTCCATGAAAAATCCCTGCTCGTTCTTAGAGCGGTACTGTTCCGGCGGCGTGTATCCCGCCTTCACCACGACGACCTCCGTCCGCTCCGTTTCCGTCTCCTGGAACTTCGCCGCGCCGAAATCAAAGATCTTGATGGTATCCGGCCCGGTCAGGAAAATATTGTCCGGGCTGATGTCCTTGTGGATGATCCCGTTCTTATGGATCTTCGCCAGCGCGTCCAAGATCGCCAGCATATACCCTGTCGCTTCCTGCTCCGGGAAACGCCCCTGCTCTTTTAGCTTTTCCTTCAGCAAAGGCGCGTCCACGTATTCCATGATGATGTACGCCGTCTGGTTCTCCTCAAAATAATCGTAGACGTTCACGATATCCTTTTCCTTCGAGAAGGCCGCCATGTTCCTGGCCTCCTCTAAGAAACGAGCCAACTGGCGCCGGAACTCGCCCTCCTTGTCGCCCGAGAAGATCCCGACCTTCACTTCGCCCTCGCCCCGGTTCACCAGCCCGGCAGGGTAAAATTCTTTGACAGCCACGACGACGCTCAGCGCCGTGTCAAACGCCTTATACGTGATGCCAAACCCGCCGATGCCGATGCTCGTTCCGATGATGTAGCGGTTATGCAGGATCGTCCCGGGCGCAAGCTGGTATACCTGCTCCGCCTTGGTATTTTCCACATATCCGCAATGCGGGCATACTTCGTAATCGCCTTTGATCTTAAAACACTGGAAACAAATCTGGTTCGCCATCCCTGCACTGTCCTTTCCCTAATCCTATTCCTGCAAGCGAGCCTTGAACCCATGCTTGCATATGCGGCCTTACCCTTCTTTATTCCGGATGCCCTTATACTTGGAAAAGCCGCTGTATATGGTTTTTTTGCCGCTTTTGCGATACGCCCGCATACGGAAATAATATGTTCCTACTCCCGGAAGATCTTGCATGGAATAAGTCACGTTCGTCTTTTTAGCGGATACCGTTTTCCATTTCCTCCATTTCCCGCTTAATCCTTCCCTTATCTGAATCTCTATTTTCTGGGCGTTTTTCACCTTCCCCCAGGACAAAGTGAAGGTTGAGAATGTCGTCTTTATGGATTTCTGAGACGGCGTTGAAGGTTTCGTCGGCGCGGTTTTCTTTGTCACAGCTTTAGAATAAGCTGCTTTCACTACATTATAGCCGCCGCCGTTCTGATAATAATATCCTGCGTATCCGGCGGTTATGCGCGAAATCGGCTTTCCAACTCCCGACTTCCACGCCATCACATGATACTGATACGTCTTTCCGGCTTTCAGCTTTTTGATCGTGCAGGACGTCCCTTTCACCCTTTTCACCTGCTTATATTCTTTGCTTCCCTTCACTCCGCCATATACGCAGTACATATTTGCCCCGCTTACCTTTGACCATTTCAGCTTGATCGCATTTGTCCCGCTCAGCTTCGCGGTCAGTTTCGGTGCTTTCAACGATAGGGCTTCTACCTTTACGGTGCATTTCGCCGTCTTGCCGTTTTTCGTCTTTGCCGTGATCACGGCCGTCCCTTCTCCCCACGCAACAACTTCTCCTTTGTTTACGACCGCCACATATTTGTTGGAGGTCGTCCATGTTACGCTCCGGTCGGACGCGTTGGCCGGAAGCACGGTCGCCGTGAGGCGGCAATAACTGTCCGAACCGATCGTCTTTAATTTTACCGACGTCTTGTTTAAGCGCACGGACGTCGCCGCAACGCTTGCGCTGCCTGTATTTCCTGTGTTCCCTGTGTCGCCCGTGCTGCCTGTGTTCCCCGTATTGCCTGTGCTGCCTGTGTTGCCTGTGCTGCCTGTGTTCCCCGTATTGCCTGTGCTGCCGCTGTTTTTGTCCTTTACGATCACCTTGCAGGTCGCGGTCATGCCGTTTGACGCCTTTGCCGTGATCTGTGCGTTCCCGGCCTTTTCGCCCGTCACCTTTCCGGATGTATCCACAGTCGCCACCGTCCTGTCCGAGCTTTCCCATGTCACGCCCTTATTGGAAGCGTTCTGCGGAAGCACGGTCGCTATGAGCGTTTGCGCCATGCCGACGTCCAGGGTGATTTCCTGCTCGTTCAAGGTGATGGACGTAACCTCGACTATCCCCGACACATTGCCATTATAGTAGACGGTCGCGTTGGACAATTCGTCGTTTCCCTGCCCTACCTGGATCAGACCCCACTTCCCTTTCGATCCGGCATAATAAATATTGCTCAGGCTGCTGCAATTATGAAATACATAAGAAGCAATGCTTGTGACCGCTTCCGGCATAGTGACGCTCTGCAGGTTACTGCAATCAACAAATGCCCAGGATTCAATGCTTGTGACCGCTTCCGGTATGGTGATGCTTTTCAAGCTGCTGCACCTATCAAACATCCCTTGCGCTATTACCGTAAGCCCCTTGGGCAGATCCGCGCTTTGCAGGCTGCCGCACCCACCAAACGCATAGGATCCGATCTCCGTCACGCTATCCGGAAGAGACACGCTTTGCAGGCTGCTGCAATCGGCGAATGCAAATTTCGCGACCGTATTCAGCCCTTGCGGGAACGTAACTTCCTCCAAATTTTCGCAATACCGGAAAGCCTCCTCCCCGATGCTAGACAAGCCTTCCGGAAGAGACACGCCCGACAGGCTGCTGCATTTCGAAAACGCATACTCTCCGATGCTGGCCAAGCCTTCCGGAAGAGACACGCCCGACAGGCTGCTGCAACCATAAAACGCCCCTTCCCCTATGCTGCTCAAACCTTCCAGGAGTTCCACGCTTGACAGATTGCCACACTCACCAAACGCATACTCCCCGATGCTGCTCAAGCCGCTCGGGAATCCTACGCTCGACAGGTTGCTGCAGTAAGCGAACGCATATGCCTCGATGCTGCTCAAGCCTTCCGGAAGCTCCACATCCGACAGGCTGCTGCAGCCATAAAATGTCCCAACCCCGATTTCAGGCAAGCCGCTCGGAAGCTCCACGCCCGACAGGCTGCTGCAGCCATAAAACGCTCCTTCCCCGATGCTGGCCAGGCTGCTCGGAAATTCCACGCTTACCAGGCTTTCGCACCCTGAAAACGCAAAGCCGTCTATACCGATCACTGGCAGCCCCTCTATTTCATCGGGGATCACAAGCGTTTCGGCTGTCCCCACATATCTGCTTATCATTACTCCGCCAAATTCTTCCCAGACCTCATATTCCAGCCCTTCCGGCAAGCCAGCTTCCTGATAATGGATGGTCGCGCCCAGCAGGCATTCCTTTCCATCCTCCAGGCTTTCTTCCATCTGGATCTGGCCCCACTGCTCCGTATCCCCGGCATAGTAGACGTCTTTTAAGGCGCTGCAGCCATCAAACGCGTCGCAGCGCACCTTTTCCAGGCTTTTCGGCAGATGGATCCGTTCCAGGCTGCTGCATCCCGAAAACGTATGCCCGTATATCTCCGTTATGCCCCCCGGCAGGCGGATTCCCTGCAGGCTGCTGCATTCGCGGAACGCCCAATCCCCTATTTCGGTCACGCTTTCCGGAATGTCAATCTCCATCAGGCTCGCGCAGAGCCAGAAGGCGTCCGGGCCGATCACTTCCAGACCCTGCGGGAGCATGACCAATGTCAGGGACGTGCTGCCATAAAATGCGCTCATCCGGATCTCCTTCAATCCTTCCGACATCGCCACTCCTTCCAGGCTGCTAAACGCAAACGCATAGTCGTCGATCACCGTTACCGGAAGCCCGTCGATCTCCGATGGGATCGTAATCGTGTCTTCCGTGCCTTCATATCCGGTTATCTTTATCTCGTCGCCCATCGTGCGGTATTTGATCCCTTCCGAGGTGACGGATTCTTCCCCCTCGGCCACTACCGTCACGGTGCAGGTCGCCGACGTCCCGTTTCCAGTTTTTGCCGTTATGACGGCCTCGCCTGCCCCGACCGCCTCTACCAGGCCGTCTCCGCTTACCGTCGCCACTTCGGAAGCGGAGCTTTCCCAGGACACTTCCCGGTCATCGGCGTCCTCCGGCAGCACGGTCGCTTCCAGCGACTGGGCATATCCTACTTCCAGCTTTAGCTCGGTCAGATTTAAGGAGACAGATTCTACCTCAACCGTCTCGGTTTTTGCATATTGGATGGAGGCCTGCTGCGTCAGGCATTCGTTCCCTTCGCTGATCGTGATATTCCGCCATGTCCTTTTGCTTCCGCCATAAATCACCTCCGACAGCGCGCCGCAGCCGAAAAACGCAGATTCTCCAATATCTGTCATGGTTTCCGGGATCTCCACGCTCGTCAGCGCGCTGCAATCAGAGAACGCGCTGTCCCTGATGTACGTCACGCTCTGCGGGAACTTCACCTCCCGGAGGCTGCTGCAGCCTTCAAAGGCGGACGCCTCGATTCCCGTTACCCCGTCCGGGATGTTCACGCTCTCTAACATACTGCAGTCGGAAAACGCGCCTGTCGCGATCTTCGTCACCCCGTCCGGAATCTCCACGTTTACCAGGTCGCAGGCGACAAACGCATAAAAGCCGATTTCTGTTACCGGAAGCCCTTCGATCTCCGGCGGGATCACAAGCGTTTCCTCCGTGCCTTCATATCCCGTCACCGTGACCTCGTTTTCCTCTGTCACTTCGTATTCCAGCCCTTCCGGCGCGGGAACTTCTTTGCAATGGATGTTCGCCCCGGTCAGATCCTCGTTATCGCTTCCAATCTGGATCCGTCCCCACTGCGTCCTTGTCCCGCCATAATACACGTCTGTCAGGCCAGAGCAGTCAAAAAACGCATAATCCCCTATCTCCGTCAGGCTTTCCGGAAGCCATACGCTCTCCAGCTTGGGACAGTTGGAAAACGCACTGCCCCCGATCTTAGCCGTCCCGCTCAAGATGACGACCTTTTTCAAATTGTCGCTGGCACGGCATATGTAGCCTGCGATCTCCGTCACCGGAAGCCCTTCGATCTCCGACGGGATGATCACGACGTCCCCTTTATACGTATCATACGTATTAGCATCTTCTATATGCACTTCTTCCCCGTTCACGATCGAATAAGTCAGGCCGTCCGGCAGCGTGTCTTCTTTCGCATACTGGATCTTTGCCCCGGCCAGGTTCTCATTCCCTTCGCCGACTGTGATGCACAGCCACTCGCCTTCGCTCCCGCCGTAAGATACTTCCGTCAGCGCGTCGCAGCCCGCAAACGCCTGGCTGCCCACGCTCTTTACGCTCTCCGGGATCCCTATGCCCGCCAGGCTGGCGCAGCCGTCAAACGCATTGTCCCTGATCGCCGCCACGCCTTCCGGGATCTCTATGGCCATCAGCGCGCCGCAGCCCGAAAACGCGCCGCTCCCGATCGACGTCACGCTGCCCGGGAGGCTTAGGGCCGTCAGCGTGTCGCAGCCCGCAAACGCATTATCCCCGATGGACGCAATGCCGTCTGGGAGGTCTATGGCCGCCAGGCTCGCGCAATCCGCAAACGCATCGTTCCCGACCGCCGTCACCGGCAGGCCGCCGATCGCCGTTGGGATCACCAGCTTCTCGGCCGTCCCCTCATACTTCGTCACCGTTACCGCGTCCGCGCCCGCCTCATAGCTCAGCCCGTCCGGCACATAATTCTTCCCATATGAGATTTCCGCCCCTTCCAGGCTCTCGTTCCCGCTTCCGATCTGAATCTGCGCCCATTGCCTCTCCTCGCCCGGATAACGCACTTCCGACAGCGCGCCGCAGCCCGCAAACGCGCTTTCACCGATCGCGGCCATGCTTCCCGGGATGGCTATGTCCGCCAGGCTGGCGCAGCCGGAAAACGCATTTTCCCCGATCGCCGTCACGCCTTCCGGGATCGTCACGCCCGTTAAGGCAACGCAATCCTGGAACGCGCCAGCCCCGATCCCTGTCACGGGCAGGCTGTCAATCTGCGCCGGGATCACGATCCTTGCCGCCGTCCCATCATATCCCGTTATCGTCGCCGCGTCCGCGCCTGCTTCATAGCTCAGCCCCTGCGGCATATCGTCTTCCGCATATCGGATCTTCGCCCCGGTCAGGCTCTCGTTGCCTTCGCCAAAAACTATGCTCATCCAACGGTTCGCGCCGCCGCCATAAGACACTTCCGACAGCGCGCCGCAATCCGCGAACGCATTCGCGCCCACGCGCTCTAAGCTCTTCGGAAGGCCCACGCTTGCCAGGCTTTTGCAGCCGGAAAACGCCTTGTCACCGATCTCTGTCACGCCCTCCGGAAGAGTCGCGCCCTCCAGGCTTTCGCAGCCCGCAAACGCGCCGTTCCCGATCTTTTTTAAGCCTTCCTGCAATTCTACTTTCGTAAAGCTGCTTCCCTGAAACGCGTCAGCCGCGATCTCTGTCACCGGATACCCGTCCAGCTTTTCCGGGATCGTGAGCGTCTCTTCTGTCCCGTCAGCCCCGATTACCGTCACGGCTCCCGTATGGACTTTATATTTTATCCCGTCCTGAATATACTGGACGTCCGCCCCGGTCAGGCTTCCGTTCCCCTCGCCGAACGAGACGCTGTCCCACATGGTCTTGCTCCCGCCGTAGGACACTTCCGCCAGCGCGTCACAGCCTGCAAACGCATTCGTGCCCACGCTCTCCAAGCTCTTCGGGAGGCTCACGCCCGCCAGGCTTTTGCAGCCGGAAAACGCCTTGTCACCGATCTCCTTCACGCCTTCCGGGACCGTCACGCTTTCCAGGCTTTCCTTGCCGCCAAACGCCCCTTCTTCTATGGACGTCACCTGGCTTTCGCCTATTTTTGCAGGAAGGGCAAGCGCGGTTTCCTTCCCATCATAGCCGCTTATTGTCACGCCGCTTTTCGTGACCCTGTACCGCAGTCCGTTTCCATTCGTCTGTTCCTTTTCCTTTACTGTCACGACGCACGCTGTGGACTTGACCGTCCCAATTTCCGCCGTTATGCTCGCGCTCCCTTCCCCGACCGCCGTCACCAGTCCGTTTTCATCCACGTCCGCTACGCTGCTGTCCGTGCTTTTCCATTCCAGCCCTTTCATTGCCGCGTCCGTCGGCTGCATAGTCGCCTTGAGCGCATATGTCCCGTCAATTTCCAGCGAAAGCTCCGTTTTGTCGAGGCGGATCGATTCCGCCGCGATTTCTTCGGCTTCCCCATAATGGATGTTCTCCGCCCCGGTCAGGCTCTCGTTGCCGCTCCCGATCTGAACCTTTCCCCACTGCGTCTCATCCCCGAGATAATAAACGTCCGCCAGGGCGTCGCAGCCTGCAAATGCCGAATCGTAGATTCCCGCCACTTTTTCCGGGAACGACACGCTCGCCAGGCTGCTGCAGCCGGAGAACGCGCTCTCCCATAGGATCGCCACTTTTTCCGGGAATACGATCCGCGTTAAGCCGCTGCAACCGGAAAACGCGCCTTCCCGTATGTTCGTCAGCTCTTTCGGGAGCAATATGTTTTCCAGTCCGACGCAGCCTGTGAACGCATAGTCTCCGATCTCCGTCACTTCATCCGCAAGCGACACGTTGGCCAGATCTGCGCAATTTTCAAACAAACGCTCGCTGATCTTCGTCACGCCTTTTCCGATCGAAACATCCGTCATGCTCTCGCAGCCCGAAAACGCGGACGCGCCGATCTCCGTCACGCTTGCCGGGACGTCGATGCGCCCCAGCTTGACGCAACCGGAAAACGCAGACGCACCAACCGTCGCCACGCTGCTAGAAAGCTCCACGCTCTCCAATGCGCCACAATTTTCAAATGCGGACGCACCAAGCGACGCGTTCGCTTCGCTTAAAACCTTCACGTTCGTTAAGCTGCCGCAATTTTTAAATGCATTTGCACCGACCGATGTGACCTGATTGGGGATCTCCACGCTCTCCAATCTCCCGCAATCCAAAAATGCGGATGTTCCGATCGTTTTCAACGCGCTTGAGAGATCCACATTCCCCAAAAGGCTGCAGCCATCGAATGCGTGTTCCTCGATGGACGTCACATCTCCCGGAATCGACATACCAAGCAAGTTCTCGCAACCCGCAAAAGTATAGGGCAAAATGGACGTAAGACCCCTCGGAAGCGATAGGCTTACCAGCCTGCCGCAATTCTGGAACGCATGGCTTCCGATGCCGCCGACCGACGCCGGAAATGTCACGTTTGCCAGTTTCCCGCAATCTGCAAAGGCATAATCTCCAACCGTGAGGGAAGTATTGCTTCCAAGATCTATGCTCTTTAAGGAGGCGCAGTTTTGGAATGCGTTATTCCCGATGCTGCTGACTGACGATGGGAACGACACGCTTGACAGATTACTGCAACCAGAAAATGCATAGACATGGACAGAAAGGCTTTTGCTTCCTCCAAGATCCATGCTCTTTAACATCGCACAGTCCTGAAACGCATGTTCATATATTGTCTCTACTGTATTTGGAAGCGTCACGCTTTGCAGACTGCTGCAGCCTGCAAAGGTACGGGCTCGTATAAGCGTGAAGTCTCCCTGAAGCGACAAGCTCTCCAAGCTGCTGCAGTTTTTAAACGCATCATTCCTGATACCTCTGATCGCCGATGAAAACGTCAAGCTTGACAAGTTGCTACAATCCTCAAAAGCGCCAATGCCAATTCCCGTCACGTTTTCAAGCGTTGATATTTTAGACAGATTGCTGCAGCCAAAAAATGCTCCATCTCCAACATACGTCACACTCTCGGGAATTGACACTTCAGCCAGACGGCTACAGCCTGCAAAGGTAGAATCTTCTATGGACGTGAAGCTCCCTTGGAGCGATATGCTCTCCAGGCTGCTGCAGTGATAGAACACATCACTCCCCATATAGCTGATAGACGATGAGGACGTCACGCTTGACAGATTACTGCAGTCCGCAAAGGCATAGTCATAAATGGAAAGATTTGTACTGCCCCCAAGATTCACGCTCTTTAGCGAAGTGCAGTTCTGAAACGCCTTAGCATATATTTTCACTAGTGTATCCGGAAGCGTCACGCTTTCCAGGCTGCTGTTCCCTGAAAATGCGGACGTACTTATATATCCCACTTTTTCCCCATTTATTTCATCCGGAATCTCTAAGGTCTGGGCATTCCCCGTGTACTTATCTATTCTTACCACATAAGAACCATCAATACTAACACGACTCCAACTCAGCCCATCCGGGATTTCCGCTCCCTTCTCGTTTGGCTTCGCCACTTCGAATCCGGAATCTTCTGCAGCCGCCTCACATATGGGCTTCTCCCCTTTGCCCAGCGTTTCCGCCCCGTCTGGCTGCGCAGGGTCGCTTTTCGCTTCCTGCGATGCGGATGCGGCGGGGTCTGCTTCGTTTTTCTCCTGCTGCCCCACTTCCCCGTCTGGTTGCGCAGGGTCGCTTTTCGCTTCCTGCGATGCGGATGCAGCGGGGTCTGCTTCATTTTTCTCCTGCTGTCCCACTGCCCCGTCTGACTGCGCAGGGTCGCTTTTCGCTTCCTGCGATGCGGATGCGGCGGAGTCGGAAACCCCCTCGCCTGCCGCCAAAACAGTATTTGCCCCATACGGACCTGCCACCGTGCTGATCGCAAGCAGCGCCGCCATCATTCGCGCAATCCATCGTTCCTTTCCGTTTGTATTTTTCTTTCTCATGCGATTCCCTCCCTGTATCCATTTTGCCCGCTGCCCGGCCGGGCAATCCTTGCCCTCTTCCTTTACATTGGCTCGGGCTGTGCCGTTCTTTTATAATTTTTATTACTTCTGAATCGTATTCTATATGCTATTTTACTACGTTTTTATTTTTAAAGCAACGAATTTTGTGGATTTTTCCACATTTTTGGTAACAGATTGACCCCTCATGGATACGAACTTGTTACTCACCGCCTATAGAGAGGCGGCGCCTTCTCTTCTCTGACAAAGAAAAAGCTGCCGCCCAAACGGATCCAAATCCGTCAGGCGGCAGCCTTTTCTTCTATTCTATTGTATGTCCACAGCCGTCAACCTAAAATATATCATCATTCATAGCTGATCATCCGGGCTTCTCCCCCTTTTCTCCCTCCTTGCCATCCGGCCGATCACGTATCTTCCGGCTTTGGCAGCGTCACGGTAACAATCATCCGTTCTTTCTCGCCATAACCGATCGCTCACGCCTCCTCTGGCAGCAGCTCCAGGATCTCTTCCGGGCTTCTCTGCGGGTTCTCCGATACCGCCCGGTAGATCGGCTCCAACGCCTG
>CANQTH010000033.1 GCA_947626795.1 uncultured Lachnospiraceae bacterium | reverse complement strand
CTCATCCTTATTATACTCCGGGAGGCGGCTCTCATGCGAGAAAATGTAAAATGGTATCAGCATCAGCAGGCGTTTCGGCGTCCTCACTTTTTGCAAATCTTTGACTTATCCTGCCCGGAAACGCATTTCAGAAATCATCCTACAAGTTCGTCCGCACCAGCTTCGGCTTGTAATTCTCCCGCTCCAGCGCGTCCATGATCTGCTTTTTGTGTTCCGTCCCAAACGCCTCCATCGTGATGCGCAGCTCCACGGCCGCGTTCCGGTTCGTCGTCACGAACTGGTTATGCTCCAGCTTGATGACATTCCCCTGCTCTTTCGCGATCGTGTCCGCGACCTTGCTCAGCTCGCCCGGCTTGTCCGGCAAAAGCACAGACACCGTAAAGATCCTGTCGCGGAAGATCAGCCCCTGCTGCACGACGGAAGACATCGTGATCACATCCATGTTCCCGCCGCTTAAGATCGCGACCACGCGCTTGTTCTTCACATTCAGATGGCGCAAGGCGGCCACCGTCAGGAGTCCGGAATTTTCCACTACCATCTTGTGGTTCTCCACCATGTCCAAAAACGCCACGATCAGCTCGTCGTCCTCTACCGTGATGATGTCGTCCAGGTTTTCCTTGATATAAGGGAAGATCGACTCCCCGGGCGTCTTGACCGCCGTGCCGTCCGCGATCGTGCTGACGGACGGGAGCGTGACCACCTCCCCCGCCGCGAACGAGGCCTGCATGCAGTTCGCCCCGGCAGGCTCCACGCCGATCACCTGGATCTTGGGATTCAAGAGTTTCGCGAGGGTCGCGACGCCCGTCGCGAGGCCGCCTCCGCCGATCGGGACGAGGATGTATTCCACCAGAGGAAGCTCCTTAAAGATCTCCATCGCGATCGTCCCCTGCCCGGTCGCCACGGCCAGGTCGTCAAACGGATGGATGAACGTGTACCCATGCTCCTCCGCCAGCTCATACGCCTTCTGGCAGGCCTCGTCGTACACGTCCCCGTACAGCACGACTTCCGCGCCGTAGCCCTTCGTGCGGTTCACCTTGATGAGCGGCGTCGTAGTCGGCATGACGATCGTCGCCTTCACCCCGAAGCATTTCGCCGCGTAAGCCACGCCCTGGGCATGGTTCCCGGCGGACGCCGCGATCAGGCCGCGCTCCCGCTCCTCCTCCGTCAGCGTGCTGATCTTATAATAAGCGCCGCGCACCTTGTAAGCCCCCGTAAACTGCATATTTTCCGGCTTCAAGTAAACCTTGTTCCCGGTCTGTGCGCTCAAGAAGTCGCTATAGACCAGGTTCGTTTCCAGCGTCACTTCTTTCACGATCCTGCTTGCTTCCTCAAATTTTTCCAATGTCAACATCTTTCTCACTCCTCTGCTTCTAGTTTGGAACCGTTCAGCCTTCAGCCTCACCAGTTACGAAATCCAGCTCATTGGAAGTTTGCCTTTGGCAAAGCTCCGGATTCCCACTCGGCAAAATTTATGCATTCTTACGGGCTTTGCAGCAAGCGCAAAGTCCTGGGCTGAACTGTTACTCCAGTTTGTAACAACTCTGCCAGATCCTACTCCTCTGGTTTTGAAAACAGCGCGTCCACAAATTGCCCCGGGTCAAATTTCTGCAAATCGTCGATGCTCTCGCCCACGCCGATATATTTCACGGGGACGCCAAGCTCCGACTGGATCGCCACCGCGATGCCGCCCTTGGCCGTCCCGTCCATCTTGGTCAGGACGATCCCCGTTACCTCCGCGACCTCAGAAAACTGCCTCGCCTGCGCGAGCGCGTTCTGCCCGGTCGTCCCGTCCAGGACGACTAACGTCTCCCGGTAGGCCTCGGGATATTCCTTTTCCAGAATCCGATGGATCTTCCTTAGCTCCTCCATCAGGTTTTTCTTGTTATGGAGGCGGCCCGCCGTGTCGCAGAGCAGAACGTCCGCGTCCCTTGCCTTTGCCGCCGCCACCGCGTCATAGACTACCGCCGCCGGGTCCGCGCCTTCCTGGCCGCCGATCATGTCCACGCCCGCGCGGTCCGCCCACTCGCGGAGCTGCTCGCCCGCCGCCGCGCGGAACGTGTCCGCCGCCGCGATCACTACTTTCTTCCCCTGGCTCTTGAGCTTCCCGGCCAGCTTGCCGATCGAGGTCGTCTTGCCCACGCCGTTGACGCCTATGATAAGGACCACCGACTTCTCTTCCTCAAAGCGGTAAGCCGTCTCGCCCACGTCCATCTGCTCCTTGATGCCGGACGCCAAAAGCTCCCGGCACGCGGAAGGCTCCTTGATATGCTGCTCTTTTACCTTCTCTTTTAGATCCTCTAAGATCTTCTCCGTTGCGTGGACGCCTAAGTCCCCCATGATGAGGATCTCTTCCAGCTCCTCGTAAAATTCCTCGTCAATGCTGGAAAACCCGCTGAATATCGAATCAATCCCGGAGACGATGTTGTCCCTCGTCTTTGCCAGCCCCTTCACCAGCCGGCTGAAAAAGCCTTTCTTTTCCTCGTTTCCCATATGCCGCTCCTTTCCTGTGACAGTTTAGCCTAAGACTTCGCGCCTGCCGCAAAATCCGTAAGAATGCGAAATTTAAGCCAACGGGGATCCGCCGCCCTCCTTATGTCAGCCCCTCTTCGATCAGGTTCACGGAAACCAGCGTGGACACGCCTTTTTCCTGCATCGTGATCCCGTAGAGCCGATCCGCCGCCGCCATCGTCCCGCGCCTGTGCGTGATCACGATAAACTGCGTATTTTCCGTAAGTTTATGTAAGTAATTGGCGAAACGCCCGACGTTGGAATCGTCCAGCGCCGCCTCGATCTCGTCCAGCAGGCAGAACGGCGAAGGCTTCAAGTTCTGGATGGCGAACAAAAGCGCGATCGCCGTCAGGGACTTCTCCCCGCCGGAGAGCTGCATCATGTTCTGCAGCTTCTTCCCGGGCGGCTGCGCGATGATGCGGATGCCGCATTCGAGGATGTCCTCGTCCCCCACCAGCTCCAGCGTGCCTTTCCCGCCGCCGAACAGTTCCTTGAACACCTTGTCGAACTCCTGCTGGATCTGCGCGAATTTTTCCGTGAACTGCTTGCGCATCCCCGCATCCAGCTCGTCGATGACGCCAAGGAGCGTCTGCTCCGCTTCAACTAAATCGTCGTGCTGCGTCTTCAAAAACTCGTACCGCTCCGACAGGCTCCGGTAATCCTCGATCGCGTTGACATTGACGTCCCCCAAACCGCGGATGTCCTCCTTGATCTGCGCGATCTGCTTTTTCAGCTCCGTGGGATTTTCGTATTCCGGGTTGCGCAGCTCCATGGCGCTGTGCGGCGTCAGCTCGTACTCCTCCCACATATAATCCGTCTGGCCCTGCGCCGACTCGTTCAGCTTCTCCTTCTGGCTGCCCAGGCGGTAAAGCTCCTTGTCCAGGTCGTTGATGCGGCGGGACAGCTCTTCCTGCTTCTGGAAGAAACCCTTGTACTGCACGGACATCTCCTCCCGCTGCCGCTGGCCTTCCGCGATCCGCTCTTCCAGCTCCGCGCGCGCTTCTTTGGACGCCTCGATGGTCTTGCGGATCTCCTCGATGTCATGGTATTTTTTCTCCACGTCGGCCTTGGAGCTGTTCCGCTCCTGCTCGGCCGCCTTTAAGTCTTCCTCCAGCTTCTCAATCTCGCGGCGGATACGAAGGATATTTTCCTGCGCAAATTCCGCTTTCTGCAAAAGGCCCGCCTCCTCAAGCTGCACGCTCGAAACTTCGTTCTGGCTGTCCTCCGCGAGCTTGTTCTGCAGATCGAGGATCTGCTGGAGCTTCTGGTTCTCCTCCTCGATCTCCTTCTCCCGCTGATCCGCTTCCTCGATCTCCTCCCGGATCCGCGAATGGCCCTCGCCGATCTCCTGCATCTGCCGCTCCAGCTCGCGTCCCTCCGCCTGCAGGCTGGAAAACAGCCCGTCGTTCTCCTCTTTCTGCTCCCTTGCCCGCTCCAGGTTGAGCTTCTCGGTATTCTGCATGAGCATTGCCTGCCGCAAGTCCTCCTGCACCTGCTGGACGTCCTCCTTTAGCAGTTCCCGCGCCGTGCGGATCTCCTCTAAGCGGCCGCGCCGGGCCTTCACGGATTCCTTCAGCTCCCCGATCCGATTCTGCAGCTCTTCGATCTCGCGTTTCCGGCCCAGCAGGTTGCTGGTGTTCTTAAACGCCCCGCCCGTCATCGAGCCGCCGGGACTTAACAATTCGCCTTCGAGCGTCACGATGCGCAGGCTGTACTGGTATTTGCGCGCCAGCAGGACCGCGTGTTCCACCGTATCGACGACATAAGTCCGGCCCAGCAAATACGCCTTTAGTCCCTGGAACCGCGCGTCCGACTCCACGAGGCTGCTCCCGACTCCGATCACGCCCTGCTCCTTTAAGACCGCCTGGTTCGTGGAAACGGGCTTTTTCCCCACGCTCGTCAGCGGCAGGAACGTCGCGCGCCCGTATCGGTTCCGCTTCAGGTAAGCGATCATTTTCTTGGCGACGTCCTCGTCGCTCGTCACAATATTCTGGATGCTCCCGCCAAGCGCCGTCTCAATGGCGACCTCATAACGCTTGTCCACCTGGATCAAGTCCGCCACCACGCCCAGGACTCCCGGCTCGTCCTCCTTCTTTTCCATGACGCGCCGGATGGAATTTCCGTAGCCGTCGTAACGCTCCGCGATGTTGACTAAGGACTCCAGCCGGGACTGCTCCCTGTGGTAGCTCGTCGTCTCCTGCTCCAACGCCCGCGCCGTCTCCGTCTCTTTCTGCTGCCATTCCCGCCGCTTGCGCTCCAGTCCCGCCTCTTTTTCCGTGATCTCCTCGCACGCCTTCTTCGCCTTCGCGTAGGCTTCCTCGCAGCTTTCCACGAGCGACTGCAGCTCCTCCTCCTCGCTTTTCTGCTCCAGCATCCGCTTCCCCAACTGGGCCTTCCGGATGTTGATCTGCTCCAGCATGGTGTCGTACCGCTGCTGCTTCGCCTTCGTGGAGGCCTTGCTGTTCAAGAGGCTGATGATCTCGTTCTTGCCGTCCTCGATGCCCCTGCCGCACCGCGCGATCTCTTCCTGGATCTCCTGGTACCGCGCCATCGCCTGGCTCTTCTGCTCCTCGATGGAGCGGAGCCGCCCGTCCAGCGCGGACTTCTCCTTCTCGAACGACGCCTTCTGCTCCAGCCTCTCTTCCCGGTCGCGCCCGATCTCCTCCTGGCGCGCCTTAAAATGCCCCTCGCTCTGCTGCGCCGCGTGGATCTGCTCCTTTAAGACGTTGACCTGCCCTTCCAGCTTCCCCTGCAGGACCGACGCGTCGCCCAGCTCCTTGCGGCACGCTTCGAGGCTCTCATCCGCGCGCCGCATCGTCTCCTCCATCGCGTCGTACTCTGCCTTGATGTTCGCGTAAGAGCCGTTGGACTCGTCCAGTTCCTGCCGCACGATCCCAAGCTTGCCCTCGATATCGCCCAACTGCTCCCGGATGCGCTCCATGTCCAGGAGGAACATATTGACGTCGTACGTCTTCAATTCTTCTTTTTTCTTTAAATACAGCCGCGCCTTCTCCGCCTGACGCTCCAGCGGCCCGACCTGCTTCTCAAGCTCGGAAAGGATGTCGTTCACGCGCAGGAGGTTCTGACGCTCGTCCTCTAATTTTTTCTGCGCGGTCGCCTTCCTGCGCTTGTATTTCACGATCCCGGCCGCCTCGTCGAACAGCTCCCTGCGCTCTTCCGGCTTGCCGCTCAGGATGCGCTCGATCTGGCCCTGCCCGATGATGGAGTACCCCTCCTTACCGATCCCGGTGTCGTAAAACAGCTCGTTGACGTCCTTTAGGCGGCACGCCGTCCCGTTGATCAGGTACTCGCTCTCTCCCGAGCGGTACACCCGCCGCGCCACCGTCACTTCCCCGTAATCGATATTGAGCTGGCGGTCCGAGTTGTCCAGCGTGATCGCCACGTACGCGTAACTTAGGGGCTTGCGGTTCTGCGTCCCCGCGAAAATGACGTCCTGCATGCTTGCGCCGCGGAGCTGCCGGACGCGCTGCTCGCCTAAGACCCAGCGCACGGCGTCCGCGACGTTGCTTTTCCCGCTCCCGTTCGGCCCCACGATGCCCGTGATCCCATTGTGGAACTCAAACAGGATCTTATTGGCAAAAGACTTGAACCCATGGACTTCGATACTCTTTAAATACATTTACCCCTCCGATCCCTTCTGCCGCCTCAGCTGCAGCAGCGTGTGGTAGGCCGCTTCCTGCTCCGCGCTTTTCTTGCTCCGCCCCACGCCTCTTCCGTACGCCGTCCCGCCGATGCACGCCTCGACCACGAACCGCTTGTCATGGTCCGGCCCCGCTTCCTCGACCACGCGATAGCTCAGGCCTTCGTCGTACTCGCCCTGGACCAACTCCTGCAGGATCGTCTTGCTATCATAAAAGAGCTGCTTATGCTCGATGTCGTTTAAGACAAAACGGAAGATAAACTCTTTTGCGCTAGCAAAACCACCGTCCAAATAGATCGCCCCGATGACCGCCTCCAACGCGTCCGAAAGCACGGATTTCCTCTCGCGCCCCCCGGTCTGGTCCTCGCCGCGCCCCAGCAGCAGGTATTTCCCTAAGTCCAGCTCCTTCGTGCAGAACGCCAGCGTCGGCTCGCACACCAGGCTTGCCCGCATCCTGCTTAGATCCCCTTCGGAATCATGCGGGCGTTCCCGGTACAAAAACTCGCTGGAAACGATCTCCAAAACGGCGTCGCCCAAAAACTCCAGACGCTCGTTGTTGCAGTGCCGCGCCATATGCCGCTCGTTCGCGTAGGAGCTGTGGGTCAGCGCCTGCCCGAGCAGCCTCTTGTCCCGGAAACAATATCCGATCTTCTCTTCAAATTCTTTTTGCAATCCCATAAAAAACCGCCTTTCTGGCATGACAAGAATAAGGGCGGCCGAAAGAAAGACGCTCTCCTCCCAGGCCCCCTTATTTTATCGCCGCCGTATGTAACTATCCCGCGCCGTCTCAGCTCATCGCTTTCTTGATCTGCTCCACCGCGTCCGAGACCGTCACGATCTTTTCCGCTTCCTCATTGGCGATCTCAATATCGAACTCTTCCTCCAGCCCCATGATAATTTGGAAAATATCCAGGGAATCCGCCCCCAGATCGTCTACGAACGTAGTCTCCATCGTGATCTCTTCCTCATCCACGTTCAGCACTTCCGCAATGATCTTCTTCAATTTTTCAAATTCCATGACAATTCCTTTCTACTCCCTTTCTATGGGAGATGTTCCAATATTTTTCCTTATTTTCTCGCTAATCTCCTGCTCCTTAAACGTCACGCACTGGATAATGGAGTTCGTGACCTCCCGCGCCTTGGAGCTTCCATGCGTCTTGACGACGAGTCCGTTCAGCCCGAGCAGGGGCGCGCCGCCGTACTCGCTGGCGTCAAACTTACCCAGCGTCTTTTTTAAGGACGGCTTCACGAGGAATCCCCCGACCTTGCCGCGCAGGCTCTCCATCATCCCTTCTTTTACCATATGGATCATGGCGGCTCCCACGCCTTCGTAGAGCTTTAGGATGACGTTCCCCACGAACGCCTCGCAGACGATCACGTCCGCCGCGCCGTGCGGGATATCCCTCGCCTCGATGCTGCCCGTGAAATTGATGTCCGGGCAGTTCGCCAAAAGCGGGTACGTGCCTTTCACGAGCGCGTTGCCTTTCTCCTCCTCGGCGCCGATATTCACGATCGCGACCCGGGGATTCTTCACGCCGACCACGTCTTCCATATAGATCGACCCCATCTTCGCGAACTGCGCGAGATGAGAAGGCCTGGCGTCCACATTCGCCCCGCAGTCGATCAACAGGGCCACGCCATGCTCCGTCGGGATGAGCGGCGCTAACGGCGGACGCTCCACGCCCGCGATCCGGCCGACGATGACTTGTCCCCCGACAAGCACGGCCCCGGAGCTTCCCGCCGACACGAACGCGTCCGCGCGCTTCTCCTTCACCATATTCAGCCCGACCACGATGGACGACTGCTTCTTCTTGCGGATCGCCATCACCGGGGGTTCCGCCGTCTCAATGACCTCTTCCGCGTGGACGATCTCGATCTGCGCGCCATGGTAGGAGCATTTCTCCAGTTCCCGCCGCACGTCCTCCTGGCGGCCGACCAGGTACACTTTGAGATCCTGCCGCCCCGCGACGGCGTCAACCGCCCCTTTCACCATCTCGCCCGGCGCATGGTCGCCGCCCATCGCGTCCACTGCCACTTTCACTACTTCCTGCATGAGCTTCCTCCTTCATGTCCCGGGGAAAAGGCCCTCCGGCCGCCGCGGCAGCGCTTTTGCCGTGGGCGGCTCCGCCGATCCTCCGGACGCCCATCTATGAATATACTATAACTGTCCCCAGAAATCAATACATTTTATCACAATAGCAAAAAGCCCCGCAGCCTGGACTGCGGGGGTCTTATGCCTTTTCATCAGAAGATGTCTGCAAAAGCAGACCCAAATCTTGCGCCAAGGCCCGCGAACGAACCTTAAATATCCGGCAGGCTGCCCTGCCTCTTCGACGCCTGGAACAAGGCGCGTATGCCTTACTCCTGCGGAATGATCTCTTTCTTATTATAGCACCCACAGTTCTTGCATACCCTGTGGGGCATCATCAATTCGCCGCACTTGCTGCACTTTACCAGGGTCGGGACTTTCATCTTCCAGTTCGCCCGCCTCTTGTTCCTCCTGGACTTGGATGATTTGTTCTTTGGGCATATTGACATGGCTCACACCTCCTTAAATTTGTTGAAAATATCCTGGATTGCCGCCATTCTTGGATCAGGCTCTGCCTTCTGGCACTGGCATTCCGCTATGTTCAGGTCAGCCCCGCATCGCTTACAGATGCCCTTGCAATCTTCCCTGCACAGAACCTTCATCGGCCATCTCACCAAAATCTCTCCAAAAATAAGTTGGTCTGCATCCAGACTTGTTCCTGCCATGCAGTCAGATCCGTCCGCTTCCCCATCCTCGCCGACAAGGCTGATCTCCTTGTCCACCGCGATGTGGAACGCCCAATCCACTTCCTTCAGGCAGCGGCTGCACGGGATCGCGATTGTAACGTCCGTCTCCCCCAAGATCCGCAGCTTCCGCCCGCCCTCATTGAAGAACTGAAGCGTGAACGGCTCTTTCCCGACGATCGGGAACCGTCCCAGCCGCGATTGGAACGAAGACAGCCCAAGCTCTACCTGCTCAGACATTTCCATACCTTCGGAGGACATCACGTCCGCTAATTCTACCTTCATGGCAATCTCCTATCCACACTTGGTATATTATAACTGGTGGATCCGGGTTTGTCAACTGTTTTTTTGCCGGAGCTATCACAGGATTCCCACTCGGCAAAATTTACTCGTTCTTACGGACTTTGCAGCAAGCGCAAAGTCCTGGGCTGAACTGTTACCGGGATTCTTCCCTCTCACACCCACTCGTTCAGGAAGACGCGGGCCTGCGCGAACAAGAGCCGCGCCAGCCCGGAAATGTCCATTTCCCGATCCGCGTTCCGTTCCGGGATCTGCCGCACGCTCCCGCCTTCCGGCCCGACCCGCACCTCAAAACAGCCGTTATTGGCAGGCACGATCGGGTCCAAGATCCTCGCCCTGAGGCTGCGCGGCTCCCCGCTCCGCAGCAGGGGGACAAGCGCGCGCAGATCCACAATGCGCGCCATCATCCGCATCGGGGAAAACCGCGCCTCCCGCCCCAGGAACGCCGACTTCACTTCTATTCCCCCGTCCACGTTCTTTTTCCTGTCAGGGAAATTTCCGGCGAATCCCGCGAGCGCCTCCTTCACCTCTATTTTCCCATCCTCATCGCCGTAGGCGAGGATCCCTTCGATCTCCCCCTCCCGGCGCAGCAGCAGGACGCCTCCATGCTCCACCGCCGTCTCTTCCAGCAGGCGCCTGTAATAATCCGCATCCCGCTCAACATAAATGTCATAGCTCCATTCCAGGGCCTTATTGGCAAATTCCGCCATCCGCAAAAGATCGTCTTCCCCTGCGGGCGCAGCGGAAAGATCCCCCGCGCCGCCCCAGCTTCCCCCGTCGCCTGTCGGCGGGAGAAAAACAAAGCCCTGCCCTTCGTAATAGGCAGGGTCCTTGGGCAAAAGGAACGCAAACGGCGTCCCCCGCCCGTGCAATTCCTTTAAAGCCGCCTCCATCACCTGGCGCATCTTCCCCTGCCTGCGGCAGCCTTCCTCCGTCGCCACAGCCACGATATAGGGGATTTCCTGCAGTTGCCCGTAGACGCGCAGGCGGTAAGGGTTCAGATGGAGCATCGCCTGAAACGGGCCGCCGGGTTCCCGGCCGTCCATCGCCACGATCTCGTTGTCCTTTATTTTCCATTTATAATAATAATCCACAAACGCCGGGGAATCTTCCGGGAACGCCTCCTCATACAGTGCCCGGGTCTTTTGGCGTTCCTCCCGTCCCAAGAAACGTATCATCCCATATCCCTCCTGTCACTCCCCGCATCCGCCGCAGCCTTCACAACAAACAGGGCGTTCCACATCAAACGAAAAATACTCCCTGTCACTCCCCGCATCCGCCGCAGCCTTCGCAGCCTCCATACGCCGGGACGCTGCCCTCGTAAAAGCCGACGAGCAGGCACACGGCCTGGGCGGAGATCCCTTCCTTCCTTCCGGTAAAGCCCAGCCGCTCCTCCGTCGTGGCCTTGACGTTGACCTGGCCTTCCGAGATCCCAAGCGCGGCCGCCACGTTCTTCCTCATCTGGTCAATGTGCGGGCGCAGCTTAGGTTCCTGGGCGATCACCGTCGCGTCGATGTTCTCGACGGCGTACCCTTCCCGCTCCAGCATCCCGCCCACGCGCGTCAAAAGCTCCATGCTGGAAATCCCGCGGTAAGCCTCGTCCGTGTCCGGGAAATGCAGCCCGATATCTCCAAGCGCGGCCGCCCCCAAAAGCGCGTCCATGATCGCGTGCGTCAAAACGTCCGCGTCCGAATGCCCCAAAAGCCCTTTTTCATGCGGGATCTCAACGCCTCCTAAGATCAATTTCCTGCCTTCCTGCAGGCGGTGGACGTCGTAACCTGTCCCAATTCGCATCGCTTCTCCCATCCCTTC
This sequence comes from uncultured Lachnospiraceae bacterium, assembly GCA_947626795.1. GTDB lineage: Bacteria > Bacillota > Clostridia > Lachnospirales > Lachnospiraceae > Petralouisia. The sequence goes on along the minus strand of CANQTH010000033.1, from coordinate 20,303 downwards.
CAAACAACGCCTTGCGGCTGCCCTGCCGCAGAATCCGCACATTCCGGACCGACTGCTGCAGGACGGATCTCTCCCGGCTTGTAACCGTTCAGCTTTACGGGATTTTATGTAACAGTTCAGCCTTCGGCCTCACAGTTACGGAATCCGGCTCATTAAAAGTTTGCCTTCGGCAAAGAGCCGGATTCCCGCTCGACAAAATCTACACGTTCTTACGGACTTTGCAGCAAGCGCAACGTCCCAGGCTGAGCTGCTTCCCAGCTGCCCGTTCTCCTTATTTCCCTTCGTAGGTGATCAGGCTGTCCACTTCATAACCGGAAAGCCTGCTCCTGCCCTTCAAGCCCGCAAGCTCCATGACAAAGCAGATCTTCACGACTTCGCCGCCCAACTGCTCGATCAGCCCCGTGATGGCCTCGATCGTCCCCCCGGTCGCGATCAGGTCGTCGATGATCACAACCTTCTGCCCCGGCTGGATCGCGTCCTTATGTATCTCGATCACCGCGCTCCCGTACTCCAGATCGTACTCCGCAGATATCGTCTCGCAGGGCAGCTTCCCTTTTTTGCGGACGGGAACGAAGCCCTTATGCGCCTCGTACGCGACCGGGACCCCGAAAATGAATCCCCTTGACTCCGGCCCTACGACCACGTCGTACTCCACATCCTTTAAGCTCTCCAGCAGCCCGTCGATCGCGAGACGCAGCCCGTCCGCATCCTGAAGGATGCTCGTGACGTCGCGGAAAATGATCCCCGGTTCCGGAAAATCCGGTATGCTCCTTACATATTCTTCTAATTTTTTCATCTTGGCCCTCCTGTAATCTCTTGTTCCAATGCGCCGAACAGATCCAATGCCGCCGCAATGGTGTCATCCATGTCGTAATACCGATACTGCCCAAGCCTGCCGCCAAACGCCACATTCCTCTCCTGCGCGGCAAGCGCGCGGTACCGCTCGTACAGTTCCATATTTTTCTTATCGTTCACCGGATAATACGGCTCGTCGCCTTTTTCCCACGGCTTGGGATATTCCCGCGTGATCACGGTCTTCGGCTGCGTCCCGTACTCAAAATGCTTATGCTCGATGACCCGCGTGTACGGCACCTCGTATTCCGTATAATTCACCACGGCGTTCCCCTGATGATTCTCCTCGTCCAGGACCTCCGTCTCAAACCGCAGGGAACGGTACTCAAGCGCGCCGTAGCAAAAATCAAAATACGCGTCGATCATGCCCGTGTAAACGACGGTCTTCGCCAAACTCCTGTATCTTTCCCGGTCCGCCAGGAAATCCTCGCCCAGCCGGACTTCCGTCCCTTCAAGCATTTTCTCCGCCATCCTGGTATATCCGCCGATCGGGACGCCCTGGTACGCGTCGTCAAAATAATTGTTGTCATACGTAAAGCGCACCGGAAGCCGCTTGATGATGAACGCCGGAAGCTCCGTGGCGCGCTTGCCCCACTGTTTTTCCGTATAGCCTTTCACCAGCTTCTCATAGACGTCCGGCCCCACCAGGCTGATCGCCTGCTCCTCTAAGTTCCGCGGATGCTCCGACGCATGCTCCCGCTTCTGCCGCTCGATCATTTCCCGGGCTTCCCGCGGCGTCGTCACGCCCCAGAGCGCATGGAATGTGTTCATGTTAAACGGCAGGTTGTAGATCTCGCCCTTATAATTCGCCAGCGGGGAATTCGTATATCGGTTAAATTCCGCGAACTGCCCGACGTAATCCCAGACCCTGCGGTCGGAAGTATGGAAGATATGCGCACCGTACTCATGCACCTGGATGCCTTCCAGCTCCCTCGTGTAAATATTCCCGGCAATGTGGCCCCGCTTCTCGATGACCAGGCAGGATCTCCCGGCCCTTTTCGCCTCCTGCGCGAATACCGCGCCGAAAAGCCCCGCGCCCACTACCAGATAGTCGTATTTTTCCATCTTCATTTCCCTTTTCTTTTCAGAATCTTAGCACGCCGCGCCGGAATATTCTGGTATAATATCCTTTGAGGTGATGCATGTGGCTGTCAGTGAACTATATCAAAAAAACTCTTCTGAGCTGCTTAAACAGCTACAAATGGAGAACGCGCTGCTGGCGGAAGAGAACCGCAAGCTGAGTGAAACCGTGGACTGGATGCACGATACGATCTGGCGTCTGATCCGCATCCAGCGTCCCGAGAATTGACCCCCGCCTACAGGCGAAGGGCTGGCGGAATTGCCCCTTGCCATAACAGTTCAACCTCCGGATTTCCTGTTACGGGATCCGCCCATTCCGGCCGCTTTCGGCAGGGGCGGATCTCTTTTGGCTGAATCTCCACGCGCTTACGGGCTTTTCGGCAGGCGCAAAGCCCTGCCGAACTTGCCTCCTGCCAGTTCTTCCGTTTCCGGGCTGGCAGGACGCCCCGCCGCCTCCTTCAATCTTCCCTTTTCCTCACAAGCACGATCTTCGTGATCCCGTTGCTCGAATCGTCTTTGCGCGTCTGGATCTCCGGGAACGACTCGATCAGTTTCCCGAATTTGTGGAAACCGTAATTCCGGCAGTCAAAATCTGAATATACCTTCTGGATCATATTGCCCAGCTCGGAAAGGTACATCCAGCCGTCCTCGTCCGAATTCTCATCCAGCAAAGAAAGCACCGTCTCCTTGATCTCGCGGAGCGTGGTGATCGGCTCGGCGTCCTTAGAAAGCGCCTTCTCGCTCTCCGCGTTCCTGGCGTTCTGCTTCTTCGCCTTTTCCTGCTGATTGTTGTTCTTGTTGTTATTGTTGTTGTGGTTCTTGGGCGAGGAGCTGTTATTCTTGTACAGGACGTCCAGCGTCTTGAATTTCTCGCAGGCCCGCACGAACGGGGTCGGCGTCTTGCTCTCCCCCATCCCGATCACACGCTTCCCGGATTCCCGGAGCCGCACCGCCAGCCTCGTAAAATCGCTGTCGGACGACACGATGATGAACCCGTCCACATCGGACGTGTACAGGATGTCCATCGCGTCGATGATCATCGCGGAATCCGAGGAATTTTTCCCTATGGTGTAGCTGTACTGCTGGATCGGCGTCAGCGAATTTTCCAAAAGGGATTCCTTCCATGAATTTTTGGAATTGGACGTCCAATCCCCGTATATCCTGCGAATCGTTATGTCCCCCAGCGTCTGCGCCTCTTTCGTAACGATCCCAACATACTTGGAAGACACATTGTCCGCATCGATCAGCAGCGCATACCTTCTCTCATCACCCATTTTACCGCTCCTTTGCACTCATTTTGGTCTGGCGCGCACGGCCAACGCCTCAGCGCCATTGTAAAAACAATTCCTGAAACTTCTTTAAGATCTCGTAAAAGATCCCTTCCTCTACCGCCTGCGTCCACAACTGCCCCTTTGTCATGCCGCCGCAGACATATTTCGATAATACCGCCGTCAGGATCTCCACGTCCTTCCCCGTGGCGCCCCGGATCAGCGCAAGCTCCTGCTTCGTGCCTGTGATCCGGTAGCGGGAATACACGTACACGTAATTTTTATCTATCAGGCCGCTGGAACGCGCCTGCTTCACGAAATTCAGCAGCTCGCTCTCATATACCGGGAACACCATGGAGCTTTCGCCCAGGCCCTCGCCGTCATAAAAGGTGCTGACGTTCTCGCCGCGCTTCCGTTCCAGCCAGGGAAGGTAGCGGAGCAATGGCTCCACGTCGCCTTTGTATTGTTCCATGAACCTGCGTTTTTTCTCGATTGGCTGCCCCAATTTCCTCACCCCCGCAATGCAAACGTTTCTCTCTGGTCTTACTATACCATTCTACGGCTTTTACGTCAAACAAAACAAAATCCCCCTGCACAGGAAAAAATCCCGAAAACTTCCACTGGCAGGCGCCGCCGGATGGCTGCTTTACGGAAAATTCTCCTGCACAGTAAAAATCCCGAAAACTTTCACTGGCAGGCGCCGCCGGATGGCTGCTTTACGGAAAATTCTCTTACACAGCAAAAATCCCGAAAACCCCGTAAGGCCTTCAGGACTTCCAATTCGTAGCGGAAGAGGGATTTGAACCCCCGACACCACGGGTATGAACCGTGTGCTCTCGCCAACTGAGCTATTCCGCCATATGCTCCTCATTCGTATGCATTTCACAAAACAAGACTGTGACGCCCCGCGATGCGAGGCATCACAGCCGTATGGGACCTATAGGGCTCGAACCTATGACCCTCTGCTTGTAAGGCAGATGCTCTCCCAGCTGAGCTAAGATCCCATAATTCCCGCAGCCGTGATCCGCCTTTCGGCTGACTGCTTGATTATTGTATCTGATTCCCCGGAAAAAGTCAAGGGGTTTTTTGTTTTTTCTGCCATCTTTTTTCTAACATATTTTTGCCCGCGGGAACAAAACAGCCCCGGCAGGGATGCCAAAAGGCATAGCCGCTGCCGGGACCTGTTTTCGTTCTTTTTAATAATAAGTCGTCACGAACTGGAATTTCCCGTACCAGGAATCATCGCTCTTATACGTCTTATTCTTCACTTTCTTGGAAGCCACTACCTTATAATAATACGTCACGTACGGCTGAATGGAAGAACCGCCGCATTTCTTCACGACAAGGCTCGTCTTTTTCGTCGTGCCTGCCTTCTTCCAGCCGGAGTTCGGATTCGTGGAGATATATACCGTATAATTCTTCGCCCCTGTGATCTTGCTCCAGGAGATCTTCGCGCCGTCCGCCGCCATATTCCCGGCTTCTTTCTTCTTGACGCTCTTCGGATATTTCGCGAACCAGCAGTCGTCGGACCATTTGCCCGCCGCCTTCTTCTTCCCATTTATGCGGACATACGCGCGGACTTTGATCTTCATGAACTGGGTGTTCTTCAGTTTCCCGTTCATGATATATCCTTTGTATGTGCTTCTTGAGCCGGAAAACAGCTTCTTCCCGTTATTTCCGTAAACGATGTACTCGTAGCCGTCCGCCGCCGCGTTGTCGCTCCATGTGAAATACGCCTGCGTTGCGTTGGAGTTGCTGTCGCTCCCGCTCGTGACCATCTTTACCTTCGTGACCTTCGTCGGAAGCGGGGACATGACGCTGTATGCGAACTTGTCCGACGCGCTCCATGCGATGTATCCCGTGCTGCTCTTCCTCCCGGCATAAACGACGACCTCATACTTCGTATTCTTCGCCGTGGAAAACGCATAGGAGCTTACATTCCCGACCGTCTTATACTTCACGTTCGCGGAGCTTCCATACTTGATATAGCCAACGTCGTATACATTCGCACCGCTGGCCTTTTTCCAGGAAAAAGAAATCTTCTTCTCCGCCGCTTTCGTCTGCTTCAAGCCTGACGGCGCAAGGGACGGGGACGTAACGACCTCGGCCACGTTGGAAGGCGCCCCTAAGTTCCCTTCCTTGTCATAAGAGATCACGCGCACATAATACGTGCTGCCCGGGCTTAAATTCTGGATGATCCCCTGCTCCGTATAAGCAGAATCCTTGCTGTCCGTCTTATTCACCGCGCCCGTAAACGTCTTGCTCTGGCTGCATTCAAGGAAAAATCCCGCCTCATCCGCCGGACGCGTGAAATCTACCTGCACCCTGGAGCTGTCCGCGCCAACCTGCTTTACATTGGTAGCCGCTCCCGCCGCTTCCGCCTTCATCCCGGCGCCAAGGAACAGCACGCCGATGAACGCCATCATGGAAACCTTTGCCACATTCCAAAACTTCCTCATAAATTCCCTCTCTCCTTTGCTTTTAATTTAAGTTTGCCATGACAAAAATTTTATCCTCAAATCCTCTGTTTGTCAAGCCTGTTTCCACCACTTTTTTACATTTCTTTTACGTTTCTTCCATTTTTCTTTCCATAATTTTACAAATTATTTACTTCTGTTTGGCCTGACGTCCCACCGTCACTCGCATTTCAGCACGACTTTCCCCGCCGCCCGGGTCGCAGGCACGTCTATGACGCGCTGGTTGGCGCTGCCGCGCCAATACAGGAGGTTATCCTTTTTCTCTTCCTCAAACTCCCCGTCGACAAGGACGTCCACGTAATCCATGACCGGAAGCGAGGCGATTTCCTCCCAGGCATATCCCGTGTACAGCCAGACGGTCTTGTGCGGGAACGCCTCTTTGATCTCCCGCGCCAGGCCCGTCACCGCCGCGCGATTGCCGGGATACAGCGGGTCGCCGCCGCTGAACGTGACGCCGGATATGTAGTCTTTGGCAAGCTCCGCGAAGAGTTCCCGCTTCGCGGCCTCATCGAAGGGAATTCCCCCGTCTGCGTCCCAAGTCACCGGGTTCTGGCAGCCCGGACAGCGGTGGGAACATCCGGACACCCACAGGACGGCCCGAAGCCCGTCGCCGTTTAGCATATCATCTTTCGTTATATTGTGATATCTCATGCGCAGTCCCGCAGGCGCAAAGCCAGGCGCCCGCGTTCCCCTTTCTCCTTTTCTCTTCCTGCAAGGAATGGGTCAGCCTTGCGGCCGACCCATTCCGGCACAATTCAGCCCCGCGGCTGCCGTCACATGCTCTTGCGTTCCGCGATCTCCGCCATCTTCGCGTCGTTGAGCCTGGTGTCCCCTTTCACCCTGGAATAGGACAGGTAGCCGTTCATCCGGTCGATCTTCGTCAGATTGCGGCTGCCGCATTTCGGGCAGACGTCCATTTCCAGCTCCTGATGCCCGCAGTCGTCGCAATAAGCGAGCGAAAGGTTGACCCCTTCGTAAAATCCCATGTCCATCGCGCGGCGCACGAGCGTCTTGATCGCTTCTTTGTTATAGTCGATCGGATATTTCACATACTGGATCTTGCCGCCGTTGCTCAATTCCCAGAAGCGGTACTCCAGATCCTGCTTCTGGATCGGCGTGATGTCCTCCGTCACATGGCAGTGGAACCCGTTGCTGACATATTCCCGGTCCGACACGTTTTCCACGATCCCGTATTTCTTGCGGAACTGCTGCACCTGCAGCCCGCACAGGTTCTCCGCGGGCGTCGCGTAGATCGCATAGAGGTTCCCGTCCGCTTTCTTATATTCCGCGATCTTCTCATTGATATGCCGCAGGACCTCAAGCGCGAACTGCCCGTCCTCCACAAGGGACTTCCCGTTGTAAAGCCGCTGCAGCTCGTTGAGCGCCGTGATCCCGAAAGACGCCGTCGCCGTCTTTAAGAGCGGCTTGATCTTGTCGTGGATGCCCAGGCGGCCGCCGTAAAACCCGCCTTCGCAGTAGGCCAGCGGGTTCGTGCTGGCGCGCATTTCCCCGAGGTACGCGTACGTGCGGATGTGGAGCTGGCGGATCAATTCCAGGTAATAATCCAGGACTTCATAAAAATCCCGGCCCTCCTGCCGGGCCCTCGCCAGGATCATCGGAAGGTGCAGGCTGACCACGCCGATGTTGAACCGCCCGACAAAGACGGGCTTGTCCTGGTCGTCTGCCGGTTCCATCCCGCCCCGTTCGTACCACGGGGACAGAAAGGCGCGGCATCCCATCGGGCTGATGATCTCCCCGTATTTTTTGTACATGCCGGCGATATAGCCTTTCCCGGTCAGGCTCAGCCAGTCCGGGTACATCGTCTTCCGGGAGCATTCGATCCCCGCCTCAAACACGTCCTCTAACTCCCCGCCCGGCCCGTGCAGGCGCTCGTCGTACAGGAACACAAGCTTGGGGAACAGCACGGGCTTTTTGCATTCCGCCTTGCCCTGGCCCTTCCGGCGCACGTTCAGCATGGCGATCGAGGCCATTTTCGCGAACCGCCCCGTCCCCGTGCCAAACGTCATCGTGATGAACGGGTAGTCGCCACGGCTCGAAGAAACGGAGTTGAACTTGTATTCCCAGCCCTGGACGCCCTGCTCCAAGTCGCGCTTTATGTCCTTCATCGTCTCTTCTTCCGCGCGTTCCCCGCTAAGCCCAAGCTCCTGGTAGCGCGCCTTGTATTTTTGATAGGATTTTTCCGCGTAAGGCTCTAAGATCTTCTCCACGCTCGGCACGGTGAACCCGCCGTACTGCTGGCTCGCCGCGCTCAGCACGATGTCCCCGATCACGTCGAAGGCGACGTCTAATGTCTTCGGCTCGTTGTACCACAGGTTCCCCATCTCAAACCCGCCGCGCAGCACATTCTCCACATCGAACAGGCAGCAGTTCATCGTGTCGCGCCGCGCCGACATATCGTGGACGTAGAGATATCCGTCCCGGCACGCCTGGATCTCTTCGGTCGTCATGAAAAATTTCTGGTACAGCTCCTTGTTGAGCTGATTGAAGATCAGGCTGCGCTTCGTGGACACGAGCGCGCTGTCCGTGTTGGAATTTTCCTTGTCCCCGATATACATGATCGACTGGCTCTTCTTATATACCTCGTCTAACATCTGCACGAAATCCTGCTTGTAATTGCGGTAATCGCGGTAGCTCTTCGCCACGGCCGGATTGACCCTCTCAAGCGCGCCTTCCACGATATTGTGCATCTGCGCGATCTTTACTTCCGTCAGACCCATGGACTCCACTTTTTCCTCGACAAACTGGCAGATGAACTTGAGTTCCTCATCGGTAAACTTGACGAGCGCGCGGTACGCCGACTTGTTGACGGCGACCACGACTTTCTGCACATTAAACTCTTCCTTTGTCCCATCTTTCTTGATGACCTTGAAATCCTTATCCATCCTTTTCCCTCTCTCCCTTATCTCCGTCCGGGCGCGCCCGCGCGGCCTGCCTGACACAGCTCTAAGCTATCTGCCAAAAGCCCAAAGCGGACGCGCCCGGCGCGTTCCTGACTGTCCCTGCTATAACCCCCGGGGACGCGCCCGCGCGGCCCTCACACGCTGATCTCCGCCTCCATGCCCAACAATTCTTTGTTCTCCTCCAGCAGGGGCGCGACTACGTCTTTTAAGAACTTCTCGACCTGGAGCGGCGCGCGGCCGACGTACTTCGCCGGGTCCATCGACTTCTCAAGCTCCTCCAGCGTCAGGCCGAAGGCCGGGTCCGCCGCGATCAGCTCCAGAAGGTTGTTCTCCTTTCCTTCCTCCTTGACATTCCTGCCCGCTTCCATCGAAAGCTGCCGGATCCTCTCGTGCATCTCTTGGCGGTTGCCGCCGTTCTTCACCGCGTCCATCATGATATTTTCCGTCGCCATGAACGGCAGCTCCGCCATCATGTGCTTACGGATCACTTTCTCATAGACCACCAGCCCGTCCACGACGTTCAGGCACAGATCCAGGATCCCGTCCACCGCCAAAAACCCTTCCGGAATGGAGAGGCGCTTATTGGCGGAATCGTCGAGCGTCCTCTCGAACCACTGGGTCGCGGACGTCACCGCCGGGTTTACGGCGTCTATCATCACATATCTCGCCAGCGACGCGATGCGTTCGCTGCGCATTGGGTTGCGCTTATAGGCCATCGCGGACGAGCCGATCTGGTTTTTCTCAAACGGCTCTTCCACTTCCTTCAGATGCTGGAGCAGGCGGATATCGTTCGACATCTTATGCGCGCTCGCCGCGATCCCGGCAAGGACGTTCGCCACGCGGGTGTCCACTTTCCGGGAATACGTCTGCCCCGACACATCGTAGCAGGACGCGAACCCCATTTTTTCCGCGATCATCGGGTCGATCTTGTCAATCGTCTCCTGATCCCCCGCAAAGAGTTCCTGGAAGCTCGCCTGCGTCCCGGTCGTCCCCTTCGACCCGAGCAGCCGCAGGCTGCCTTTCACATAGTCCAGATCCTCAAGATCCATCAAAAACTCCTGCAGCCAGAGCGTCGCGCGCTTCCCGACCGTCGTCGGCTGCGCCGGCTGGAAATGCGTGAACGCAAGCGTCGGCAGCGCTTTATGGGCGTCCGCGAACCTGGCCAATTCCGCGATCACATTGACCAGTTTTTTGCGCACCAGCCCCAGCGCCTCGTTCATCACGATGATGTCCGTATTGTCGCCCACATAGCAGGACGTCGCGCCCAAATGGATGATGCCCGCCGCCTTGGGGCATTGCTGCCCGTACGCGTACACATGGCTCATGACGTCGTGGCGCACCTGCTTTTCCCGTTCCCGCGCCACCTCGTAATTGATATCGTACAGATGGCTCTTCATCTCGTCGATCTGCTCCTGCGTGATGACGGGCTTCCCGTTCTCACTCAGCCCAAGCTCCATTTCCGTCTCCGCGAGGGCGACCCATAATTTCCTCCAGGTGGAAAATTTCATGTCCGGCGAAAAGATATACTGCATCTCCCTGCTGGCGTACCGCTCGGACAGCGGGCTGTTGTATCGGTCTGTTGACATTCTTGTTCTCCTTTCTATGTTATACTTCTTATGGGCTTTTCTCCCTACCTCTCATATTCCCCGCGGATGTCTTCCGTCGGCGGCTCCATCGGATATTCCCCGTTGAAACAGCCTTTGCATATGGGAAGCCCGGAGGCCATCGCGTCCAGCCTGCCGATCGCCAGGTATTCCAAGGAATCCGCCCCGATGATCTGGCAGATCTCCTCTACCGTATGGTTATAGGCGATGAGCTGGCTGCGCTCCGGGATGTCGATCCCGAAGTAGCACGGCCACAGAAACGGCGGGGACGAGATCCGCACATGGACTTCCGTCGCGCCCGCGTCCCGCAGCATCTTCACGATCGGCGCGGACGTGCTGCCGCGCACGATCGAGTCGTCGATCATGACCACGCGCTTCCCCGCCACGGCTTCTTTCAGCACGTTCAGCTTGATCCGCACGCTGGACTCGCGGCTGCTCTGCTTCGGCTTGATGAACGTCCGTCCCACATAGCTGTTTTTCACAAAGGCCGTCCCGTAGGGGATCCCGGATTCCATCGCGTATCCTAACGCCGCCGCGTTGCCGGATTCCGGCACCCCGACGACCAGGTCCGCCTCCACCGGGGAATCCATCGCCAGGAAACGCCCGGCCTTGATCCGCGCCTCGTAGACGCTTACCCCGTCGAAATGGGCGTCCGCCCTTGAAAAATAGATGTATTCAAAGATGCACCGCGCCTCTTTTTCTCTGGGCTGGCAAAGGCTGACGTCCGACTTGATCCCTTCCGGCGAGATCGTGACGACCTCCCCCGGCAGGACGTCCCGGACATGCTCCGCCCCGATCGTCTCCAGCGCGCACGTCTCGGACGCCAGGATATAAGCGTTGTCCCGCTTCCCGATGCAAAGCGGCTTGAACCCGTAAGGGTCCCTTACCCCGATCAGCTTGCGCGGGCTCATGACGACTAAGGAAAACGCCCCTTTCAGCCGGGCCGCCGCGCGGCAGACGGCTTCTTCCACCGTCTTAGACGAGAGGCGTTCCCGCGCGATGTGGTAAGCGATCACTTCCGTGTCGATCGTCGTCTGGAAGATCGCCCCGGTGCGCTCTAACTCTTCCCGCAACTCCCCGGCATTGATCAGATTGCCGTTGTGCGCCAGCGCCAGCGTCCCTTTCACATAATTTAAGACAAGCGGCTGCGCGTTCTCATGGGAGGACGCCCCCGCCGTGGAATAACGCACATGCCCCACACCGATGTCGCCCTTCATGGCCTCTAAGGTTTCCTGGGTAAAAACCTCGTTTACCAGACCCATTCCCTTCCTGGACGTCACTTTTCCCTTCGGGCCGCCCGTCTCGCTGACCGCGATCCCGCAGCTTTCCTGCCCTCTGTGCTGCAAGGCGAACAAGCCGTAATAGATCGAGGACGCGACGTGGTTCCCGTCAAAGTCGTAGATGCCGAATACGCCGCATTCCTCCCGCAATTTATCCAAATTATTATCCATAAATTTCTCCAATTCAAGCTTATCAGAATTTTTCCCCGGTTAAAAGTTCATAGGCTTCTTTATATTTGCCGACCGTTTTTTCCACGACCTCGTCCGGAAGCAGGTATCCGCTGTCCGGGTTCTGCTTCAGCCAGTCCCTTACGAACTGCTTGTCAAAGGACGGCTGCGGCTGCCCCGGCGCATAACCGTCAAGCGGCCAGAACCGGGAGCTGTCCGGCGTGAGCATCTCGTCCCCCAAAACGACCGCGCCGTTCTCGTCCAGGCCGAACTCAAACTTCGTGTCGGCGATGATGATGCCTTTGCGCAAAGCGTATTCCGCGCATTTCTCATAAAGGCGGATGGTGCAGTCCCGTATCTTAGCGGCGTAATCTTCGCCCTTGCCCGGATGGAGCTTTTCCAAGATCTCCACGCTGCCCTCAAACGTGACGGGCGCGTCGTGCAGCCCAAGCTCCGCCTTCGTGGTCGGCGTGTAGATCGGCTCCGGCAGCTTGTCGGATTCCCGAAGCCCCTCCGGGAGCCGGATGCCGCAGACCGTCCCGTCCTTCTGATAGCTCTCCCAGCCGCTCCCGGTAATGTACCCGCGCACAATGCATTCCACGGGGAGCATTTCCAGCTTCCTGCATTTCATGCTCCGCCCCTCAAATTCCTCTTTTTGGAAAAATTCCGGCATATCCGCCGTCTCGGTCGAGACCATGTGGTTTGGCACGATATCTTTCGTGAAATCAAACCAAAATTTTGACATCTGCGTCAAGATCGCGCCCTTCTGCGTGATCTGATTCTTCAAAATTACATCGAAAGCCGATATCCTGTCTGTTGCCACAATGATGAGGTTATCTCCATTATCATAGACTTCCCGTACTTTCCCTTCTTTTACTGGTTTCCATTCCTGAACGCCCATTTTGCCCTCCATTCGTATTACCCTGTGATAGGATGCAGGCTTCCGCCCCGTTTTCGGGAAGCGGCGGCCAAACGAGCCGCGCCTGGGCTGGCCCAGCCCCGCTCCCCGATGCTTACCTGACCATTATAATACAGGCTGTTTTGACAAGTCAATCTTTTTCCTGTCACTGGTTGACCAGCGAACCGGAACTTCGCAGGCTCATTTCACTAAATGTATCGGCTATCCCGGCGACAAAATCCCATTGCCGTTTCATATAACTATGCAAAGGCTTTACTCTTTCCCTCACCCATGGGATTCAAAAATCCGGCTGTAAACAGGCATAAAATATTCCTATGCATATTGAAAAGTCAAATTTTTGCGTCAGACTTCCCGTTAAAATTCATCCCTCATCTAAAAAAGGAAGCCGAGGCACAGGCTCTCCCTACGCCGCGGCTTCCCGCCTCTTATGGCCCGTCAGAACTTATCGAACGGGTTCTTGTATTCCGCCACAGCGCCAAGCTGCTGCTCGATCCGGAGCAGGCGGTTGTATTTCGCCGTGCGCTCCGCCCGGCAAGGCGCGCCCGCCTTGATCTGCCCGGCGTTCGCCGCCACCGCCAGATCCGCGAGGAACGTGTCCTCCGTTTCCCCCGACCTGTGGGAAATGACTGCCCGGTACGCGTTCCTGCGGGCCATCTCGATCGCGTCCATCGCCTCCGTCAACGTCCCGATCTGGTTGACTTTGATCAGGATAGCGTTCGCCGCCTGCATCTTGATCCCCGCGTCCAGCCGCCGCACGTTCGTCACAAACAGGTCGTCGCCGACCAACTGGATCCGCTCGCCCAACTGCCGCGTCATCTCCTGCCAGCCGTTCCAGTCCTCCTCGCCCAGCCCGTCTTCGATGGAAATGATCGGAAATTCCTCGATCAGTTCCGCATAATACGCGACCATCTCCTTCCGGTCGCGCAGGATCTCATTTCCCTTCGCCTTTGACTCGCCCGGGAAATAATACATCCCCGTCTTCTCATTGTACAGTTCGCTTGCCGCCGCGTCCAGCGCGATCTTGAAATGTTCGCCCGGCACATACCCGGAAGCCTTGACCGCCTCCACGATCAGCTCCAGGGCCGCCCGCGCGTCCGGCAGGTCCGGCGCAAGCCCGCCTTCATCCCCGACCGCCGTCGAAAGCCCCTGCTTTTCGCAAAGCTTCCTTAAATTATGGTACGCCTCCGCGCACATACGCAGCGCTTCCGAAAACGTCCGCGCCCCGACCGGCATGATCATAAATTCCTGGAAATCCACAGTATTGCCCGCATGGCGGCCGCCGTTTAAAATGTTCATCATCGGCGTCGGCAGACGCTTCGCGTTCACGCCGCCCAGATACTGGTAAAGCGGCATCCCGGCCGCCTGCGCCGCCGCGCGCGCCGTCGCGAGCGACACGCTCAGCATCGCGTTCGCGCCTAAGTTGATCTTGTCGTCCGTCCCGTCCTCCGCGATCAGGCAACGGTCGATCTCCGCCTGGAAAAGCGCGTTCTTCCCGGTCAGGATCTTCGCGATCTTGTCGTTGACGTGCTTGACCGCCTTTTGGACGCCAAGCCCGAAATACCTCGGTTCGCCGTCCCGCAGCTCCACGGCCTCAAATTTCCCGGCAGACGCGCCGGACGGGACGGAAGCCCGCCCCAACGTCCGCCTCCCGCTTCCCGCATCCTCTACCGTCACATCCGCTTCCACCGTCGGGTTGCCCCTGGAATCCAGGATCTCCCTCGCCTGGACATCCGTGATCTTCAAACACAAATCCATGCTCCATTCTCCTTCCATGCGGCAGGCGAAGGGACGTCCGTTCCCTGCCTGCGTTTTTTTTCAGTATCTGCATGGTTTCGGAAAATATGCAAAAAATCTGTATTTTCAGATCAAAAGGAACACTCTAGTGGTGGAACAGCCGGATCCCGGTAAAGCACATCGCGATCTTATACTTATTGCAGGCCTCGATCACATTGTCGTCCCGGATCGAGCCGCCCGGCTCCGCCACATAGGAAACGCCGCTCTTATGCGCCCGCTCGATGTTGTCCCCAAACGGGAAAAACGCGTCCGATCCCAGGGAGACGCCCGTCATCTGATCCAGCCACGCGCGCTTTTCCTCCCGCGTGAATGCCTCCGGCTTCACCTTGAAGATTTTCTCCCATGCGCCGTCCGCCAGCACGTCCATGTAATCTTCCCCGATGTACAAGTCGATCGCATTATCCCGGTCGGCGCGCCCGATCCCATCCGCAAACTGCAGCCCCAATACCTTCGGGGACTGGCGCAAGAACCAGTTGTCCGCCTTCTGCCCGGCCAGGCGCGTGCAGTGGATCCGGGACTGCTGCCCGGCCCCGATGCCGATCGCCTGCCCGCCTTTCGCATAGCAGACGGAATTGGACTGGGTATATTTCAAAGTGATCATCGCGATCGCCAAGTCGACCTTGGCCGCCTCCGGGATCTCCTTGTTCTCCGTCACCACATTCGCAAAGAAGCCCTCGTCGATCTTCAGCTCGTTCCGCCCCTGCTCAAACGTGATCCCGAACACTTCTTTATGCTCCACCGGAGCCGGCGCATAATCCGCGTCAATCTCAATGACATTGTAATTGCCTTTTTTCTTCGCCTTCAAGATCTCCAACGCTTCCGGCTCGTATCCCGGCGCAATGACGCCGTCGGATACTTCCCGCTTGATGATCTTCGCGGTCGCCGCGTCGCAGACGTCCGATAAGGAGATGAAATCCCCGAACGACGACATCCGATCCGCGCCCCGCGCCCTGGCATAAGCGTTCGCAAGCGGGGAGAACTCCATCTCCATGTCGTCAACCCAATAGATCTTCTTCTCCACGTCCGTCAGCGGAAGCCCCACCGCGGCTCCCGCGGGAGAAACGTGCTTAAACGACGTCGCCGCCGGAAGCCCGGTCGCCTGCTTCAATTCCTTCACCAGCTGCCAGCCGTTCAAGGCGTCCAGGAAATTGATGTATCCCGGCTTCCCATTCAACACCCTGATCGGGAGTTCCCCTTCCTCCATGTAAATCCTGGACGGCTTCTGATTCGGGTTGCATCCGTATTTTAATTCCAATTCCTTCATGATTCCCTCCATCTTCGTATCTGATCTGCGCCTCTCCTCGCGCAGCCAATCTGCTGCTTTTGCCGTATCTGAGCCGCGCCTTCCCGCGCGGCTAATCTGCCGCAAGCGGCCCGCTGCTTTTGCTGTATCTGAGCCGCGCCTTCCCGCGCGGCTAATCCGCTGCAAGCGGCCCGCTGGCCCGCTACTTCTGCAGCTTGTTCACGATCCTTGTCTCATGCTTCCCGGTCGCGATCTCGATATAGCGCACAAACAGTGCTACCTTGTTCTCCTCATTCAGGCTCTCCCAGACTTTCGCCGCAAAGCTGTCAATGTCCCCCTCGATGGAAATGGGCTTCGGCTCTCCCTCGAAGCTCGGAAGCGGGTTCCCGTCCCCCTTATAGGTATGGATGAAATGTCCTTCGCCTGCCGCCGGATTCTCATAAGCGAACGTATAGCGGCAGCAGGAATCCGTCCTGCCGCAGTTGCTCTTTAAAATGGACATCGCGTAATTATAGCCGCCGTTCTCCACATGCATGATCCCGGAAATGCGCGGCGTGTAATTCGGCGCGTCCGGCTCAAATTCCCGCGTGCGCAGCGCCTGCTCAAACGTCTGCTGCCGATCCATCATTTCGTAGATTGTATCCGTCTGGTCGCCGTTCGTCACGATCGTCTTATTGCCCAGTACCCGCACCGGGGCATAGATGATCAGGCTCGGATCGACCAATTTTGACGGGTCGAACGCCTGCGTGCGGATCCCGTCCCCTTCCTCCACGAAGACCCGGTTCCTGCTGTTCTCGCTCCTCCCCATGATAAAGTATGCCGCGACCGCGTGCCTGCCGTCCGCGGATCTCCCAAGGACAATCCCACGGCCCGGGTAAGAGTTCCCTTTTAATTCTTTTTCCAATGACAGCCTTTCCATGATATTTTTCCTCCTTTTCGCTCCAGCTTGCGCGCCCTCTTCTTCCATCTGATAAGACAAACTGCCCGGAAGAACCCGATCTCCCAGGCAGTTCATAATCCCTGTGCCATTCCGCTTAGCCTCTCTGGGCCAGCAGCTCCTTGCGCTTATCCAAAAGCTCGTCGATCGCGCCCACCAGGCTTCCGATCTCCGGCTTCGTCAACTGGGCGTCCGCCCCGAGCATCTCGCCCTTGCGCCTCATTTCCTCATTTACAAGAGAGGAGAAGATAACGACCGGAATATGCCGCATATCCTCGTCGTCCTTGATCAGCTTCGTCAGGCGATGCCCGTCCATCACCGGCATCTCGATATCCGTGATCACCATATGCACCTTCTCGTCCAGCGTGCCTTCCTGCTTAAACTGCACGAGCTTATCCCAGGCCTCCTGTCCGTTGCTGTTGACGTTGAGCTTCGTATAGCCCGACTTCCGCAGGCAGTCCGTGATCAGCTTTGACAAGAGCGGGGAATCCTCCGCGATCACGATCGGGGAACCGTTCCGGTCGCGCTCCCCAAGCTCTTCTAAGTCCGATACCTGCAGTCCCGTCTCCGGGCTGATGTCCGTCACGATCTTCTCGAAATCCAAAATGACGATCAGGCGATCCTCTAATTTCACGACGCCCGTGGACACGCCCCGTTCCTCCACGTTGATCGTCGAATCCGGCTTAATGATTTCCGTCCAGGAGAGCCTGTGGATGCCGCATACCTCATCCACATGGAACGCAATATTCAACTTATTGAAATTCGTGATGATGAACAGCCCGTCCTTGTCCGTATCCGGGAATCCCAGGCAATTCCTCAAGTTGATCACCGTTATCATCGTGTCCCTCGGCATGAATATGCCTTCCACGCTCGGATGCGCGTTGGGAATCGGCGTGACCGCCTGGTACGTCAGAATCTCGCGGATCTTGGCCACATTGATGCCGTAATGATTCCCAGCCAGCGTAAATTCCAATACTTCCAGCTCGTTTGTGCCGTTCTCCAACAGAATATTTGTATCCATAATAATACCTCTCCTCTCCGGTATAGTCCCGTCTCATAATAACATACGTGTATTATATCACATACTTTGGAAAAAATATATAACATTTTTTATTTTTCCCGAATTATTGTAACCGTTCCGCCCCGTGTCCCTGTTCCAGGGCGATCTCGCCCGTCTCCCGCCCATCTGCAGCTTGAGCCGCAGGGTGGAAATGCCCCTTGCGCCCCTGTTCCAGGGCGATCTCGCCCGTCTCCCCGCCCATCTGCAGCTTGAGCCGCAGGATAAAATGCCCCTTGCGCCCCTATTCCAGGGCGATCTCACTCGTCTCCCCGCCCATCTGCAGCTTGAGCCGCAGGGTGGAAATGTCCCCCGCCGTCTCTTCCGACATCTCGAACAGCAGGACCGCCGCCACGGTCTGCCCCGGCTCCACCGTCCCCGCATAGGTGGACAGGTCGTTCTCTAACATCGTGACCTGGTTATCCGCGCTGACGTTTCCGTTCGCCTCCAGCGTGAAAACGGGCTGCTGCGACATCAAGTCGCACTCGGCCGCTTTGTCCCCGGTGTTCGTGACGTTCACATTCAAGATGACATAAGTGTTCCCCGCCGACGCATCCATCGAAAAATAATCGCCCTCGCGGTAATTATTGCTCACCGAATAGCCATTATAGGAAAATTCCATGCCGGAAATGCCGATCGCCTTCGTGAGCGTCGTCTCCTCTGCGGCCGCCTCCTGGCTCTGGCCGCCGTCCGGCTCTTTTTCCGGCGTTTCTTCCGAAGTCTCTTCTTCTGGCTCCGCCTCTTCCTCCGGCGCCTCTTCTTCCGGCTCTTCCTCCTCTTCCTGCGGATATACGGCTGTCAGGCCCTCCTGCTGGCGCTTGTTATGCTTGGAAAGCGTTCCCGCCGAATAATTCACGATGACCGCCTGCTCGTCCTCTGTCAATGGCAGCATCTCTTCCCCGCATCCCGCGAGCAGGACCGCCGCCAATGCCAGCGCGATCCCCCTTCTTATGAATCCTTTCATCCCGTTCCGTCTCCTTTTCCGCCGCATCTACATTTTCTGAATGTATTTTAACATTTTTTCCGCCGCAGGGCAACCACCTTTTTCCGCGATGGTTACTGCTTTCAACTCAAGCTTTTCAATTCAAGCACCTGTTCCAGCGTAAGCCCGGAATACATCACGATTTTTTCCAAAGGCAGGCCTCCGTCTTCTATCATTCTCATCGCCGAATTTATTTTTTCCTGCTCCATGCCCTGCTCATATTTTTCCTGATAATTCATCTGCAAAGTCATATACTCTAATCTCCATTTTTCATTTTTTCGGACAGCCTGCACCGCCTCATCCAACTCTCTGGTAAAGTCATCCTCCGGCTCCTTGCCGTCAATAAAATCAAGCAGCTTTTTCATTTCTGGCGTAACATCATCCATCGTGCCTTTTGTATTTAGAATAATCTTCGTCGTATCGTCGCCAAGGCCTAATTCCGGATTCTGAAGGCAACGGTTCTCAAATGTATAAATATGCCGTCTCCACTCCGTTCCGGTTCGTGCAGAACAAACGTCCACTGGACGTTTTGCGCCCTTCACCAAACAAATCAAACGTACGGACAAAAATGACAAAACTTTGCTTCAAATCTTTGTAGTTTTCTCCCTTTTCCAAGATATTCAGATCGATCATTCCCTGATAATATCTTGTTCTCTTTGGCAGATTCCGATTCTCCGTTGCCTGCATTTCAATATTGTAAACCGTATTGTTTCCATCTTCTACATAAATATCAAGACGGACGCTTTTAGCATCTGCAGATAAATCGATCGTCTCCTGCGATTTCGGATATTCAATGCGGGATATTTTGACTTCAAGACCCGTTCCAAAAATGGCTTGCAGAACTTCGGATCTCTCATGACAACACTGAACATGAAATCGTCCTTTATCTGCAGTTCCTCAAATGATTTCTCCATAACGGCGTCCCTTCTCTTCTTTATCTTTATTATAATATGTGCCTGCACGATTGGCAAGGGCTGATTTTACTGTTACTAAATTGTAATGTAACTAACAACTTAAAGAAAAAGCTGCTGCCCAAACGGATACGAACCGTCAGACAGCAGCCTGTTCTTCCATTCTATTGTCAAGAGAGATGCACTTTACTACAGCATCTCCGTCTGCTCCTTTCCCAGCTCTTCCACCTGCTTTAACGTAAGCCCTGTATACAGAGCAATCTCCTCCAGCGGCAATTTCCCTGCGCTTATCATCCGCAAGGCAGACTGGCGGTTTCCTTGCTCGATTCCCCGGCTCAGGCCTTGCTCGATTCCCCGGCTCAGGCCTTGCTCAATCCCCTGTGCGATCCCTTGCTGTATCCCCTGGTTCAAGATCGTCCTTGCCTCTGTCTCGATCAATGTCCCGACCATAACATCACCCATCCCTTTCTGCACATTCTCATATTTCCGCGCGATCTCCCTCATCACGTCGCCGGATAGCTCCAGGATCGTACGCTTGTCGAACGCCCCGATCTCCCCTCGCCTCTCCAGCCCGTCCAGCCGCTCCAGAATCCCCTGGTACTCCGCCTTCAGACCCGCGAGCTTCCGCTCATCCTTATTATACTCCGGGAGGCGGCTCTCATGCGAGAAAATATAAAACGGTATCAGCATCAGCAGGCGCTTCTCAAAAATATCATCAAGGGAATACGCCTGCACCTTCATGATCGGCACGTCATACTGCACGGTCCCGCCCGGCGTGACGATCACATACTTCATCTTGTCCGGCGTCTT
>CANQTH010000032.1 GCA_947626795.1 uncultured Lachnospiraceae bacterium | reverse complement strand
TCCGTCTCATCCGTGCTGTCCGTGCTGTCCGTCTCATCCGTGCTGTCCGTGCTGTCCGTCTCATCCGTGCTGTCCGTCTCGTCCGTGCTGTCCGTCTCATCAGCCGACTCCGCCGTCTGCTTGATCTTAAAGTATTCGTCGAACTTCACGTTCGCCCATTCTTCCTCGTTCAGCTCAAATTTCACGTCTTTCTTGTATCCGTCGCAGACTTCCGTATAATGGTCGGTCTTGCGCTGCTCTACGATCTCATTTTTCCTCGTCTCGGTCGCTTCCTCATCGAACGTGCTGTCCATGCGCACCACATAGTAATTGTCGTCCGTCGTGATCACGCCGCTGACCTCGCCGTCCTTTAGCTTGTCCGCTGCCTGAACGACCTTCTCGTCAAGCGTCTCGTCGTCCGCGCCGTATGTCTGCGTCTCCACCGTGTACCCCGCGGTTTCCGCGGCTCCCTCAAAATCGTCCGCCGCAAGCGCCGCAAACGCCTCCACGTCCGACTTGACGGACGCTTTCTCGTCCTCTGTATACTCGACTGTCTCCCCGTCCTCGTCCGTGGTGGAATTGATGCCGACTTCCACGTAGCTGATGCTCTTCTGCGCCGCCTCTTCATCGGAAACTTCCGTGTCCACCTCTTCGTCCATGGCGGCCTTCATCTTGATCTGGATGGTATTGAGCCGCAGCATCTCCTTGACATAATCCTCCGTCGCGCCCACCTGGCTGACGGCCTTCGCGGTATTGTCTTCCATGAACTGCGCCGCCGCCTCGTCGATCTGCTTCTGCTCGTCGTCCGTGATCTCCACGTCGTAATCTCCCATATGCTTTTCGAGCAGATACATCGTCTCGACCTCATCGGCCACTTCCGACTTCACCGTCTCTTCCATGCTCGTCCCGTCCCCGGAAAGATCCTGCGTCCAGATCCCCGTCCCAAAATAGGAATCATAGATCACCTGCTGATACCGCGCCATGAAATTCATGAACCCAAGGGAGATCTCCTCCCCATCTAACGTTGCCCCTACCGCGTCCGCGTCGATCTTGTCCCCGCATCCGGAAAATACCGATATGCTAAGCGACGCCGCCAGCAAAAGCGGAATGATTTTTTTCGCTTTCATAACATCCTCCTGTGCAATCAAAACATATTTGTACCTATTATAGTTCTTTTTCCCGTCCATAGCAACTATTTTTTTCCGGCTGAACTGTTATGAACTGTTACCCGGCAACAGTTCAGTCCAGGACTTTGCACTTGCTGCAAAGTCCGTAAGAATGTATAAATTTTGCCGAGTGGGAATCCGGCTCTTTGCCAAAGGCAAACTTTCAATGAGCCGGATTCCGTAACTGTGAGGCCGAAGGCTGAACGGTTACGTCGCATTCCACCAGCTTTTCCCATGTGTCCGCAAGCACCCGCTCCACGGCCTCTAACGCGCTTTCCCCCTTCTGGCGGGAATTGGCGCCCTTCTGATACTCGAAGCACGGCTCCTTTGCGTCCCGCACGAACCGCAATGCGCCCTGATAGGCCTCCGCCATCTCCGCGATCCGCTCTGCCCGGATCTTCGCCCGTTCATAAAATGTAAATTTAATTTTTCCCTCGCACTCCTTGATCTCCGTGTAATAGCACTTATGGGCCTTCGCCTTCAGGCGCGCGATCCAAAGCAAATTTTCCACGGGCTTCGGCGGGTCGCCAAAACGGTCCAGCAGCTCTTCCAACATTTCCTCGCTCTCTTCTCGATCCTCAATGGCCGCGATCCGCTTGTAGAGGTCGAGCTTCTGAAACTCGTTCGGGATGTACTCCATCGGGATGAACGCGTCGACGTCCAGTTCCAGGGTCGTCTCGAACTGTTCCGGCTCCCCCTCGCCTTTGAGCGCCTTCACCGCCTCATTGAGCATTTTGCAGTACAAGTCGTACCCCACCGCCTCCATATGCCCATGCTGCCGCGCGCCCAGCAGATTTCCCGCGCCCCGGATCTCCAGGTCCCGCATCGCGATCTTGAAGCCGCTGCCAAGATCGGTAAATTCCCGGATCGCCGACAGGCGCTTTTCCGCCACTTCCTTTAGCATCTTGTTCCTTCGGTACATCAAAAACGCGTACGCCGTGCGGCTTGACCGCCCCACGCGCCCCCGGAGCTGGTAAAGCTGGGACAGGCCCATGGTATCCGCGTCGTGGACGACCATCGTGTTCACATTGGAGATGTCAAGCCCCGTCTCAATGATGGTCGTGGAGATCAAAACGTCGATCTCCCCGTGGATGAAACGGTACATGATGTCCTCCAATTCCCGCTCGCGCATCTGCCCGTGCGCGAAAGCCACCCGCGCATCCGGCACAAGCCCCTCGATCTTCGCCGCCATGTCCACGATCTGGCTGACCCGGTTGAACACATAGTACACCTGGCCGCCCCGGGCAAGCTCCCGGTTGATCGCCTCGCGCACGATCTCCTCATCGTATTCCATGACATATGTCTGGATCGGGAGGCGGTCCATCGGCGGCTCTTCCAAAACGCTCATGTCGCGGATCCCGATCAGGCTCATGTGGAGCGTCCGCGGGATCGGGGTCGCCGTAAGCGTCAGCACGTCCACGCTTTTTTTCATCTGCTTGATCTTCTCCTTGTGGGCGACGCCGAACCGCTGCTCCTCGTCGATCATCAAAAGCCCCAGATCCTTATAGGACACGTCCTTTGAGAGGACCCTGTGCGTGCCGATCACAATATCCACAAGCCCCTTTTTCAAATCCCCTATGGTCTTCTTAGCCTGCGCGGGCGTGCAGAAACGGCACAGCAAGTCCACCCGCACCGGGAAATCCTTCATCCGCTGGACGAAATTATCGTAATGCTGCTGCGCCAGGATCGTCGTCGGGACAAGGTAGACGACCTGCTTGCCGTCCTGCACCGCCTTAAAGGCCGCGCGGATGGCGATCTCCGTCTTCCCGTACCCCACGTCGCCGCAGATCAGGCGGTCCATGACCTTTTTGCTCTCCATGTCGCGCTTGACGGCCTCGATCGCGATCTCCTGATCCTCCGTCTCCTCGAACGGAAACAATTCCTCAAACTCCCGCTGCCAGACTGTGTCCGGGCTATATGAAAACCCTTCCGCCTGCTGCCGCGCGGCATACAATTCCACCAACTCCCGCGCGATCTCTTTCACCGCCCCCTTCACGCGGCTCCTCGTCCTGCTCCATTCCTGCCCGTCTAAGCGGTTCAGCTTCGGCTTTCCCCCATCCGGCCCCGCGTATTTCTGGATCGCGTCCAACTGCGTGGCCAGGACGTAAAGCGTGCTTCCCTTGTCATACTCGATCTTCACATAGTCCTTCGCGACCTTCTGGATCTCAACTTTCTCGATCCCCCGGTAGACCCCGATCCCATATCGCTCATGCACGACAAAATCCCCGACGCTCAAATCCGTGAAGCTCTGGATCTTCTCGCCCTCGTAGATCTTCCGCTTTTTCTTCCGCTTCCGCCCGCCGCCGAAGATATCGCTTTCCGAGATCACGGAAAACCGGATGTCCGGGTACTCGAAGCCCTTCTGCAGGCTGCCGTACGCCACCATCGCCTCCCCTGGGCCGACCGGATGGCTGTAATCCCCGCTGTAAAAGCAGCTGACCCCCTCCTGCCGCAGGTCGTCGGCCAGCCGCTTCGCGCGGGTACGCGAGCCGGACAGAAGGATCGTACGGTATTTTTCCTTCTTATACCTCTTTAAATCCTTGACCAGCAGGTCAAATTTGCGGTTGTACGCATTCACCGTCCGCGTGGAGATCTCATACCGCCGCTCGATCCCCATGTCGGCAGGCGCCGCGCCCAGGACTGTGAGCGCCACGCACTTGCGCCGCTGCAGGCGCGCGAAGATCTCCGCCGCAGAATACAGATCCTCCGCCTGCCCCGGGAAGCTGCGCCCCGCCTTTTTGCGGCGTTCCATGCTCTCCGAAAACTCCAGCTCCACCATCCGCCCCTTGTCCGACAGGCGCGACGGCTCGTCCAGGAACACCAGCGCGCGCGCCGGATCGAAATAATCCAAAAAAGAAACCGCGCCGCCCTGCGCGCCCCCTTCCCCGAAAAAGGCCCGCATATCGTCGCTGGCAGGGTAAACGCGCGCTTCCGTCAGATTCTCAATGGAACGCTGGCTCTCCGCGTCAAAGCTCCGCATCGAGTCCACTTCGTCCCCCCAAAGCTCGATCCGATAAGGGTTTTCCTCCGTCAGCGGGAAAATGTCCAAAATGCCGCCGCGCGCCGCGAACTGCCCCGCGGCCTCCACCTGCGGCTCCCGCTCATATCCCAATTCCACCAGGCGCCGCTTCAGCTCCTCCATGTCCAGCGTGTCCCCAAGCCGGAACGTCAGAACCGACTGCCGGACGCGCTCTGGCGGGGCGAGCGGATCCATCAGCGCGTCGAACGTCGTCACGACCGCCGCCCGCTCCTCTTCCAGGATCGCCTTCACCGCCGTCAGCCGCTCCGCCGTCAGCAAGTCCCCGCGGACGTCCGACTGGTAAAAGAGCAGATCCCTGGCCGGGTAATATACCGCCCGGCTGTCAAAAAAACGGTAAGCCTCATACAGCTCCCGCGCCTTTTTCTCATCATAAGCCACGATCAGGCAGGAAGCGTCCCCGGCGAGACTATAGATGAAATGAGGCTTCTGGGGGTCAATACACCCAGAAACCTGCACAATCCCTTTCAGCTCTTTCAGTTGCGCCCTCAGCTCCCCGTACTCCTTGAGGTCCTGCATCGGCTCCGTAAAACTTTCCATACTGCCTCCTCAATTGAACGCGTTCATCGCCTGATCCACCTTGCCCTGGACCATCAGCCCGACGGCGTCGCAGGCGCGCTCAAACGCCTCCTCCGCCAGGCGGCGGTCCGCTTTTTTCATCCGCCCTAAGACATGGTCCACAAGATCCCAGTCCTGCGGCTTCTCGCCCACGCCGATCTTGATCCGCATGAACTCCTGCGTCCCCAGGCAGCTTATGATGTCCTTGATCCCATTATGCCCGCCCGCGCTGCCCTTTCTGCGGATCCGCAGCTTGCCCGGGGGCAGGCTGATGTCGTCATACGCCACGATCAGGCCCGTCTCCGGCGCGACCTTGTAAAAATCCAGAACCGCCCGGACGCTCCCGCCGCTCGCGTTCATGAACGTCTGCGGCTTCACCAGGACCACCTTCTGCCCCTCGATGATCCCCGTCCCGCACAGGGCCTGCCATTTCTTTTCCCTGATCTTGATCCCATATTTCCCCGCCAGCAGGTCTACCATGTCAAACCCCGCGTTGTGGCGGGTACGCTCATATTTTCTGGTTGGGTTCCCCAACCCCGCGATCACAAACATGATCCGCCTCCTCTTCCGTCCGCCCGCGCGGGGTCTTATTTTCTCCCGCGCAGATCGCGCCTCCCGCCCGGAACGACTTATTTCCGCCCGCGCGGAGCCTTATTTCCCACCCGTGCAGATTTCGCGTCCCGCCCGGGACGCCTTTCTTCCCGCGCGGAGCTTACGCGGCGAACACGCCGAAATACAGCAGCACCGCCGCCCCCAGGGCGATCCGGTACCATCCAAACACCTTAAAATCGTGCTTCTTGATATATCCCATTAAAAACCGGATGACAAAGACGGACACCAAAAACGATACCGCCATCCCGGTAAGCAGGATGCCCAATTCCTGCCCGGTAAACGCAAGCCCAAAGCCTAAGAGCTTTAAGAAGCTCGCCCCGAACATCACCGGGATCGCCAGGTAGAACGTAAATTCCGCGGCCGCCGTCCGCGACACCCCGATCATGAGCGCGCCGATGATGGTCGCGCCGGAACGCGACGTCCCCGGGAACACCGCGGCCACCAACTGGAACAGCCCGATCAAAAGAGCCGCCTTGTACGTCAGATCGTCCGTCCTGCGGATGACGGGACGCGCGCCCTTGTTCCGGTTCTCAACGATGAGAAACACGATCCCCACGACGATCAGCATCACGGAAACCACCCAGTAATTGTACAGATGCTCTTCGAGCCAATCGTCAAACAGCACGCCGACCACCGCTGCCGGGAGGCAGGCCGCCACGATCTTCCCCCAGAGGCTCATGATCTTCCAGTCGACCTTCTGCCGCTCCTTTAGCCGGAACGGGAAGATCTTCTTCCAGAACATCAGCACGACCGCTAAGATCGCCCCCAACTGCACGACCACCAGGAACATATTCCAAAACTCCTGCGACACGTCCATCGGCAGGATCTCCTCCAACAAGATCATATGGCCCGTGCTGCTGACCGGAAGCCATTCCGTGATCCCTTCCACGATGCCGTAGAGCGCCGCCTTTAAAATCTCCGCCATAAACACCCGTCCTTTCACAAAAAATTCCTAAACCCCGTTACAGTATACCACACTCTCCCGAAGTTTAGGAATAATTTTTTTATTTATGTGCCTTTATGTATGAAATCTTACTGCCAGCGTCAGCTTTTTAGTACACGCCCCTTATTCAGCAGCTTCCATTCTTATGCTTCAACCTCTGCCCGATACTTATCCAGAATAATCTGCTGAATCGTCTCACGCGTCTGTGAATTGATCGGATGCGCGATGTCCCGGTACTCGCCGTCCGCGGCTTTCCTGCTCGGCATAGCGATAAACGGACCCTTCTCCCCTTCGATGATCTTGATGTCATGCACCACAAACTCCTCATCGATCGTAATGGATACGACTGCGCGCATTTTCCCTTCTTTTTCCACTTTACGTATTCTCACATCTGTTATCTGCATAAAATCTGCCCCCTTTGCCTTTTATTTTCCCGCTGACAGCGCGCCTTGCGGCCGTGCGGCGCGGGAATGCGGCGAGCGCCGCTGAACCTATGCAGGGAATAAAACGAAAACCCCCGCTGACGCCTGGCGTTCCTCCGCCTGATCTTATTCCCTGCAGGCAGGTATAGCGCTAAATAACATATCTTTCGTTATGCTCATACACAACTTTTATTCCGTCCCCGCCACTGAAATACGTGTTGGCACGTAAAGTGTCGCGGCTTTCCACGATGCAGTTCTCAATGTGTGTATTGTCCCCGATATAGACGTCGTTCAGGATGATCGAATTCTTGATCACGCAGTTCTTCCCGACGAACGCCTTCTTGAACAAGATGGAATTCTCAATCTTGCTGTTGATGATGCAGCCACTCGAGATCAGGCTGTTGCGCACGTCCGAGCCGACGTTGTACTTCGCGGGCGGAAGGTCGTCCACCTTGGAATAGATCCCCGGCTCGCTCCGGAAATACTTGCGCACCTCCGGCTTCAGGAAATCCATATTCGTCTTATAGTAGGATTCCACCGTCGCGATGTTGCTCCAGTATTCTTCCATCTTATAACCGTAGATCCGCTTCATGTTCTTATAGCGGATCAGGATGTCCGTCACGAAATCGAAGCGCCCCTCTTCCGCGCAGCGTTCCAGCATCTCGATCAACTGGCGCCTGCGGATGACATAGATCCCGGCTGAGATCGTATTGGACTGGGCCACCATCGGCTTCTCCTCAAACTCCACGATCCTGGAATCCTCGTTCATGCGGATCACGCCGAAACGGCTCACATCCTCGCCTACCGGCATGTCCTTGCACACGATCGTGATGTCCGCCTTCTTCTCGATATGATATTCCAATACTTTATTATAATCAAGCTTGTACACGCAGTCCCCGGCCGCGATGATCACGTAAGGCTCATGGCTCCTCTTGAGGAAATCGATGTTCCGGCACATGGCGTCGGCCGTCCCGCGGTACCACCAGGCGTTGTCCGAGGTGATCGTCGGATTGAACACATACAAGCCGCCCTGCTTCCTGCCGAAATCCCACCATTTGGAGGAACTCAGATGCTCGTTTAAGCTCCTCGCGTTGTACTGCGTCAAAACGGCTACCCTCTGGATATGGGAGTTGCTCATATTGCTAAGCGCAAAATCGATGCATCGGTAACTGCCGCCTACCGGCATCGCCGCGATCGCCCTCTTATTGGAAAGCTCCTGCATCTTGCTGCTGTTTCCACCTGCTAAAATTATACCTAACGCCTTCATACCTCGTCACCTGCCTTAATAATTGATTCTCCGCCTTCCAGGACGCCGCCCGGATAGTCCTCCTTCTCCGTCACGCCGGAGATCGCCGTATTCTTCCCGATCTTAACGCCCGCCGGGATCACGGAATTTTCCCCGATCGTGACCAGGCCGAACGAATATACGCTCTTATTCAGCTTGCTCTCGACCGCTTCCCCGACGCCAAGCTCCGCGTTGTCGCCCACTTTGACGTTCTCCGCGAGGATGGCCTTCGTCACGGTCACATTGTCCCCGATGACGGTGTCGTTCATGATGATGGAATCCTTGATGACGGAATTTTTCCCGATCGTGACGTTCGAGCCGATCACGGAGCCGTAGATCTTCCCGTTGATCTCGCAGCCCTCGCCGATGATGCACCGCTCCGTCACGGCGTCCGCCGCGATGTACTGCGGGTCGATGACGTCGCTCTTCGTGTAGATCTTCCAATATTCCTCATACAGGTTGAACTCCGGGATCAGGTCGATCAGCTCCATGTTCGCTTCCCAGTAGGAGCCGAGCGTCCCCACGTCCTTCCAGTACCCGTTGTACTCATAAGCGAACAGGTGCTTGCCGTTCTCCCGGCAATGCGGGATGATATGTTTGCCGAAATCGCAGTTGCTCTGCGCGGACAGCGTCACCAGTGCCTCCCGCAGCACGTTCCAATTGAAAATGTAAATGCCCATGGACGCTAAGTTGCTCCTTGGGTTCGCCGGCTTTTCCTCAAACTCCGTGATCTGCTTCTTCTCGTCCGTGATGACCAGGCCGAACCTGCTCGCTTCCTCCCACGGCACGGGCATCGCCGCGATCGTGACGTCCGCGTTGTTCTCCTTGTGGAAGTCAAGCATCACCTCGTAATTCATCTTGTAAATGTGGTCGCCGGAAAGGATCAGCACATATTCCGGATTGTAGCTGTCGATATAATTCAGGTTCTGATATATCGCGTTCGCCGTGCCGGAGTACCACTCGCTGTTGTCGCTCTTCTCATAAGGCGGCAGCACGGTGACGCCCCCGTTGTTCCGATCCAGATCCCACGGAATCCCGATCCCGATGTGGGAATTTAGCCGGAGCGGCTGATATTGCGTCAGGACGCCTACAGTATCGATCCCGGAATTTACGCAATTGCTGAGCGGGAAATCGATAATCCTGTATTTCCCACCGAACGCCACCGCAGGCTTTGCTACGTTAGAAGTCAGTACCCCAAGACGGCTTCCCTGGCCTCCTGCCAAAAGCATGGCAATCATTTCTTTACGAATCATGCCTCTCACCTCTCATTTTTCTTTCTAAAATTACTGTAGTTTAATTATACCACAAAGGAATCTTTTTTGTACACATTTTTCACAATTTTTTTTGTAAAAATTTTAATATATTTGTCAATTCATACAATATTTATTTTGCCAGGAAATACCATGCCAAAATCTGCCCCCCAAAGGCGCGCGCAGCCGCAAAATAATTCCAATTTGCAATTTGCAAACCATGCCAAAGTAGTATAGAATAACGGTAGGCAATGTCAACGCGGGGCCCGGCGCAGGCAGAAAGGACGCTTCGGCTCAAAGGGCCCGACGCCCTGCCCGGCAGAACGCTTCGGCGATGCGCCGTCTCAAAGGGCCTGACGCCCTGCCCGGCAGAACGCTTCGGCAATGCGCCGTCTCAAAGGGCCTGACGCCCTGCCCGGCAGAACGCTTCGGCAATGCGCGGCCTTTGAGACGGGCCAGCGCCCGCGGCGGGCCGTCCGGCAAGCTTGCTTGACGGGACGGTTCGGTGCGCAAGAGGCGCGTATCGCTTGCGATGCGCGGCCTTTGAGACGGGCCAGCGCCCGCAGCCCCGCACAGAAATCAGAAAAAGATTAGGCAGGTAACGATTATGTATCATATTAATTTTAAGCAGCCAATACACTTGCACTTCATCGGCATCGGCGGCATCAGCATGAGCGGCCTCGCCGAGATCCTGTTAAAGGAAGGCTTCCAGGTCTCCGGCTCCGACGCGCGCGAATCCGATTTGACGCGCAGGTTAGAGGAGATGGGCGCCACTGTCTTCTACGGGCAGCGCGCCTCTAATATTAAGGAAGGGACAGACGCGGCCGTCTATACGGCGGCCATCCGCCCGGACAATCCGGAGCTGCTCGAAGCCGCCAGGCGCGGCGTCCCGACGCTCACGCGCGCGGAGCTGCTCGGGCAGATCATGGAAAATTACAAGCAGTCCATCGCCGTGTCCGGGACGCACGGGAAGACGACCACGACCTCCATGGTCACGCAGATCCTCTTAAAGTCCTGCGCGGACCCGACCGTCTCGGTAGGCGGAATCCTGCCTTCCATCGGCGGGAACATCCGGGTCGGCGGCTCCGACGTCTTCGTGACGGAGGCCTGCGAATACACGAACAGCTTCCTGCATTTTTATCCGAAATACGCCCTCATCTTAAACATCGAGGAAGACCATATGGATTTCTTCAAGGACCTAAACGACATCCGCCGCTCGTTCCGCGCCTTCGCGGCGAACGTCCAGGCGGGCGGCTCCGTCATCATCAATGGGGAGATCCCGGACGTCTCCGAGATCATGGACGGCCTCCCCTGCAGCGTCGTGACTTACGGCCTGTCCCCCTCGGATTCCTATTCCGCCTCGGGCATTTCCTTCCTTAATAATGGGTGCGCGTCCTTCACCCTCATGCGCAGGGGCGAGCCTGTCGGCGCGGTTTCCTTAAACGTCCCGGGACGCCACAACGTCTCCAACGCGGTCGCCGCCTGCGCGCTCGCCTTAGAGATGGGCTTCCCGTTTTCCTGCATCCAGGATGCGCTCGCGGACTTTGGCGGCACGGCGCGGCGGTTTGAGCAGAAAGGGACCATCGGGGACATCGCCGTCGTCGACGACTACGCGCACCACCCCACGGAGATCCGGGCCACGCTTTCCGCCGCGAGAAACTGCGGCCGCAGCCGGATCGTCTGCGTGTTCCAGCCGCACACCTACACGCGCACGAAGGCGTTCCTAAAAGAATTCGCCCAGGCCCTGTCCTTAGCGGACGTCGTCGTGCTGGCGGACATTTACGCCGCGCGCGAGAAAAACACCCTGGGCATCAGCTCCGCGGATCTTTTGGCCGAGCTTCAGTCATTGGGCTGCGAAAGCTATTATTTCCCGTCCTTCGACGAGATTGAAAATTTTTTATTAAAAAATTGTATGAACGGCGACTTGTTGATAACTATGGGGGCCGGAGACATCGTGCTTGTGGGGGAACACCTCCTCGGACGCTAGTTATCCACTTTATCCACATTTTGGCAGGGAAAATTCCCGCGCCGAAATGTGGATTTTTCGTTTACATCCTCTTTCTCCCCGCCCCTCCGCTCCGGCTTGTTTTTCCTGTTTTTTCCGCCCGCCTCCCTTCCCCGGCCGCTTCTTATCCACATTATCAACGCTTTCCACATTTTCAAAATCCCGCGCGCGCAGGGGGTTTGCAGGAAAAATTTCACTTCTCAATTCCATTTTTATGTGCTATACTTGTCTTACTCGAAAGCCGGACAGGGCGTCCGGCTTCTGGAAGATGTTTTGGAGGGTATTATGTCAGACATTACGTTACATACAGACAATGGCAATTCCTCGACGGCGGTCCCGAACCGCTTCATCGACGAATATATGACGAACGCCAACGGGGAGTTCGTGAAGATCTATCTGTACCTGCTCCGCTGCATGGATTCCCCGGACTGTAGCTTTTCCATTTCCAAGGCTGCGGACAAGTTCGAACATACGGAGAAGGACGTCCAGCGCGCCCTGCGCTACTGGGAAAAGATGAACCTGCTCCGCTTAGAATACGCGGCGGACAATTCCATCTCCGGCATTTACTTCCTCGGCTCCGGCGCGCCCGCCGGGACGGACGACTCCGTCCCGCTCAAGCGGGGGGAGGCGCCCGCTTACGCCGCGGACGACATCCGCGCGTTCCAGGAGAAGGAGGAAGTGAGGGAATTGCTGTTTGTGGCGGAAAGCTATCTTGGAAGGCCCCTATCCTCCACGGACATCCAGAAGATCCTCTACTGGTACGACGGCCTCGCGCTCTCCGCGGACCTGATCGTCTACCTGTTAGAATACTGCATCGCGGGAGGGCATCTCAGCCTGCATTACATGGAAAAGGTCGCGCTGGGCTGGAAGGACGCCGGCATCCAGACGGTGGAACAGGCCAAATACAGCACGAACGCGCACAGCCAGCTCCACCACGCCGTCATGAGATCCTTCGGCATCAGCGGGCGCAGCCTGGCCCCGGCGGAATCCGCCTACATCGAGAAATGGAGCAAAGAGCTCGGCTTCGGGGCGGAACTGATCGCCGAGGCGTGCAGCCGCACCATACTGGCGGTCCACCAGCCGAATTTTGAATATGCCGACCGCATCCTCTCCAACTGGAAGAGCCAGGGCGTTTGCACGATGGCCGACATCGCCAGGGCGGACGCCGCGCACCAGGCGGCGAAGCGTTCCGAGAAGCCTGCCCGGGCGGCGAGGACAGCCGCGTTCAAGGCCGCGCCCAACCGCTTTAACAGCTTCCCGCAGCGCGCCTACAACATCGACCAGTTAGAAACCGAGCTTTTAAACACGCAGTGATGGGAGGAACGTATGCCCTTAAGCAACGCACAGTACGATACTTTGATCCGCCGCTATGAGGCCAGGCAACTGGAACGCAGCCGCATCGTGAGGGCGCGGCAGCAGGAGCTTTATCAGAAGCTGCCCCGGCTGGCGGAACTGGACGGCGCCATCTCCTCTTCTTCTGTCGCGCAGGCAAAGAAGCTGATCGAGGGGGACGACGGCGCGCTCCCACGGCTGAAACGGCAACTCAACGCTTTCATATCGGAAAAAGAGCGGCTCTTGGCCGACAACGGCTATCCGCCCGACTATCTCTCGCCGCCCTACGGCTGCCCGGACTGCAAAGACACCGGGTATATCGGCAAGGAAAAATGCCATTGCTTCAAGCAGGCGGCGATTGACCTCGTTTATACGCAGTCCAACATCCGGCAGATCTTAGAGCAGGAGAATTTCCAGAATTTTTCCTACCAATATTATTCGGATTCCCTGACGAACCCCTCCACCGGGCTGACAAGCCTGGAGACGGCGAGGCAGGCCGTTTCGCTGTGCAAAGAATTTATCCAGGGCTTTGACACGGAGTTCCGGAACCTGTTTTTTTACGGCGACACGGGGACTGGGAAGACTTATCTGTCCAACTGCGTCGCAAAGGAGCTTCTGGACACGGGCCATTCCGTCATTTATTTTACGGCGCCTTCCCTGTTCCGGGTCTTTGAAAAAAACACGTTCGGGCGGGAATCCCCGGACAGCGGGGACTATCAGAATATTTTTGAATGCGACCTGCTGATCATCGACGACCTGGGGACCGAGCTGTCCAACGCGTTTACTTCTTCCCAGTTGTTTTTATGCCTGAACGAGCGCATCCTGCGCCGGAGATCCACCATCATCTCCACGAACCTGGCCTTCGGCCAGTTGGTCGATATTTACTCCGAGCGCACGTTTTCCAGGATCTCCAGCAATTATGCCATCCTAAAGCTGTTCGGGAACGACATCCGGATCCAGAAGAAGCTGGAGCGCCGCTAAGCCGCGTTCCCTTTTGGCCGCAAGATCACCTAATTTTACATTTCATTCTATGGAGGACATACCATGCAGCGCAATGAAAAAAACTACGAAACCATCCCTGTCGGCACGCTTGGCCTAGTCTCGCTGGAAAGCAGCAGGGAGCTGAGCGAGAAAGTGGACAAGTACCTCGTACGATTCCGCAAGGAGCGGGAACACGAGCATGAAGACGACATCGCCTTCCGCGGATATCAGCGCGACACGTTCTTAGTCGGCTGCTCCACCCCCAGGTTCGGGACCGGGGAGGCCAAGGGGATCATCGAGGAATCGATCCGCGGCTACGATCTGTTCATCATGCTGGACGTGACAAACTACAGCCTGACGTACACGGTCTGCGGCCATCAGAACCATATGTCCCCCGACGACCATTACCAGGACTTAAAGCGCATTATCGCCGCCGCCGGCGGAAAGGCGAGGCGGATCACCGTGATCATGCCGTTCCTCTATGAGAGCCGCCAGCACAAACGCACGTCCCGGGAGTCCCTCGACTGCGCGATCGCCCTGCAGGAGCTTTGCAGCATGGGCGTAGACAACATCATCACCTTTGACGCGCACGACCCGCGCGTGCAGAACGCCGTCCCGCTGAACAGCTTTGAGACGGTGCAGCCCGCTTACCAGTTTGTAAAAGGGATCCTGCGCCAGGTAAAGGACTTGAAGATCGACAGCGACCACATGATGATCATCAGCCCGGACGAGGGCGGGACGAACCGCGCCGTCTACCTCGCCAACGTCCTTGGGCTTGACATGGGTATGTTCTACAAACGCCGGGATTACAGCAAGATCGTGGACGGGCGCAACCCCATCGTGGCGCATGAGTTTTTGGGTTCTTCCGTGGAAGGCAAGGACGTCTTCATCATCGACGACATGATCTCCTCCGGCGACAGCATGATCGACGTCGCCACGGAGCTTAAGAAGCGGAAAGCCGCGCGGATCTTCGTGATCGCCACGTTCGGCCTGTTCACGAACGGGCTTGCGAAGTTCGACAAGGCGGTGGAAGACGGCCTCATTTACCGTCTTGTGACGACTAACCTCACGTACCAGACGCCGGAGCTTCTAAGCAAGCCATATTATATCAACTGCGACATGAGCAAATACATCGCCTATATCATCGACACGCTCAACCACGACACCTCCATCAGCGACCTGCTCGACCCGTACGAGAGGATCGAGTCCCTGGTGCAGCGGTACAAGTCAGGATTTGGGGTCACGTAAAGGTTTCTCGTGTTTTCATGGCAAAGGCGCGGGTCCGGAGCTTTTTCGCCCACGGATCCCGCGCCTTCTTGCGCAGGGCGTTTTTCCATGCATGGGAACGCCCTATTTTATGATCTTGTAATACGTCCGCGCCTTCCTGCGCAGGACGTCTTCCCATGCATGGGAACGCCTTATTTTATGATCTTGTAATACGTCCGCGCCGTCATCCAGTACACGCTCCCGTAGATCAACGCAAACACGCCCACGGTCGCGGCCGTGCAGGCGGCAAACAGCCCCGCGTCCTGCATCCCGAACATCCGGATCAGCCGATTCATCATCGGGAACGCCGCCGCAAGGTGGACGCACGCTAAAAACAGCGGCAGGAAGAACACTTTCAGGATCTGGCTGTGGATCGCCGCCTTCACCTCTTTTGGCCCCATCCCGACTTTCTGCATGATCTCAAACCGTTCCTTGTCCTCATATCCCTCGGACACCTGCTTGTAATAAATGATCATGATGGTCGCCATCAGGAAGATCGATCCCAAAAATATGCCCAAGAACAGGAATCCCCCGTAAAATACCAGGTACTCTTCCCTCTTTTCCTCACGGGCCTCCACCGTCACGGAAAACGCGTCCCCGGCGTCCTGCCCCGCACTATATGCGCCTATCTTTTCCCGGATCTTTTCCGCGCACCCGACGCTCTGCTCCGGCTCCCCGCTCACGTCAATCTGCAGGAAATACTCTGTCTGGCTCGCGTACTCCTGGTAGACCTTGCTCTGGATCTCTTCTAACTCATTGCGCACCTTGCTGTTTTTCACGATGACGATATAAAGATCGTACGCGATCTCGACCCCCATCCCTTTTAAGTCAAATTCATCTAAGTATTCCCTGACCCGAAGCCTCTTCCCGTTGAAATAATAGCTCTGGTCCCCCTTCTCCCCGGTCTTCGTATAGACGATAGCCTCGTCCTCCGCAAGCTCCTTCCGCTCCCCGGAAAGCCTCTCATAATCCGCAAGCGTCAAAATCTCCACCGCGCTAAGCTCCCCCGCCGGGGCGGCCGCGTCGGCCTTTACGATCTGCATGCGTTCCCCGTCCTTCCACACGGCAAATTCCAGGGTCGCATATTCCGTCACGCGCTCCTGCTCCAATCCGGCCTCTTTGACGCCCTGAGCGGCCAGTTCGCGTATCTTGCCCGCCTCTTCCCCGATAAGGCCCTGCCCTTCGAGGCAGATGTCCCCGTAATAGCGCGTATGCAGAATGCTCTCCATCCCCGCATACACCGACAAAGTGCCTGCCACCATCACCAATACCATCGTGCTTAAAATGCAGATGTTCGCAAGCCCTACCGCGTTTTGGCGCATCCGGTAGATCATCCCGGAGACGGAGATGAAGTGGCGCGTCTTGTAATAATATCCCTTATTCCTGCGCAGCATCTTTAACAGCGCCACGCTGCCCGCCGTAAACAGGCAATACGTCCCAAGGATCACCAGCAATACCGCGAGGAAGAAATACGTCAGCGTCTCTAAGGGGCTTTGTTCAAGTACCGCGATCCCGTACCCCGCGCCCAGGGCCAGGATCCCAAGGACCGCCAAAAGCCCGTGCGTTTTCGGCTCCTTTTCGCCCTGGGCCGCGCTCCGCAAAAGCTCGATCGGCTTTGTCTTGCGGACCTGCCAGAGATTATAGAGGAACGTCGCCGCGAAGATCCCGGCAAAAAGGATCGCCGTGCGGGCTGCCACCGGGGCGGATGGCGTAAGCTCAAACGGGACGTCCAGCCCGGTGATCCGCAGCAGCACGAGCGCAACCAGCTTATAGAGCAAGATTCCCGCCAGGATCCCTCCGGCAATGCTCACGGACGCCGTCATCAACGTTTCCCAAAACATCATTTTCCCGATATGGCGTTTTTCCATGCCCAGCACATGGAACAGGCCGAACTCCTTCTTCCGCCGTTTCATTAAGAAACTGTTGGTATAAAACAAGACGATCACGGCAAAGACGGCGACCACGCCATTCCCGAAGCCCAAGATCGACTGCAAGTCGCCGCTCCCCCGCATCTGGCGGATGCCCTCGTCCGCCAGGATCGACAGGAGGATCTCGTACATCGCCCCCACGCCCGCCGCCGTGATCAGGTAAGGCAGGTAGATCCTCTGATTCTTTTTCAGGTTGAGGAACGCCAGCTTCCCATAAAAGAAGTTATTCATGCCGCCCACCCCCTGTCGCGATCACGGTAAGGGTATCGGAAATCTTCTGGTACATTTCCTCGTCCGTGCAGGATCCCTTATAGATCTGATGGAACACCTGCCCGTCCTTAATGAACAGCACCCGCTTCGCGCAGCTCGCCGCCTTGACGGAATGCGTCACCATCAGGATGGTCTGCCCCTCCTCGTTGATCTCCTGGAACATATGCAGCAGCGTTTCCGCCGCCTTGGAATCCAGCGCCCCGGTCGGTTCGTCCGCAAGGATCATCTGCGGATGCGTGATCAAAGCGCGCGCCACCGCCGCGCGCTGCTTCTGCCCGCCGGAGACTTCATAGGGGAATTTCGTCAAGATGTCCGCGATCCCCAGCTTTCGCACGATCGGCCTTGCCCGATCCTCCATCTCCTGATAGCCTTTCCCGGCCAACACCAACGGGAGGAAAATATTGTCCTGGATGTTAAAATTGTCCAGCAAATTGAAATCCTGGAACACGAACCCCAGATTCTCCCTGCGGAACGCCGCGGCCTCCGCCTCCCGGATGGACGAGAGGTTCTTCCCGTTCAAAAGGACAAGCCCTCCGGTCGCCTGATCCAACGTCGCCAGGATATTCAAAAGCGTCGTCTTCCCCGACCCGGACTCCCCCATGATCGCCACGTATTCGCCCTTCTCAACGGAAAATGTCACGTTTTCCAACGCCTGCACCTGATTCCCGCCGAAGCGCGTGGTATAGACCTTCTTTAAATTATTTACTTCCAAAACTGCCATGATGCCCTCCTTCTTCTTGTTTTTTCGCTGCAAGGACAGTATACAAAAAAAGAGGGCCGCCTGCCTTAACTTTGGCTTACATTTTCTGCGGAAACCTTACAATTTTGTAAGGTTTTAGGAGATTTATAAGGATCACAGCCAGTTCAATGCTTTTTCCTTTATTTTAGCATACCATTCTGTTTCGTCCATGGCTGTTTTCGCTTGTTCCAACGAATACTCAAAAAGAGATTCGATCTGTTCC
Organism: uncultured Lachnospiraceae bacterium; assembly: GCA_947626795.1. GTDB lineage: Bacteria > Bacillota > Clostridia > Lachnospirales > Lachnospiraceae > Petralouisia. The sequence continues at coordinate 13,474 of CANQTH010000032.1, read as the reverse complement.
GGCTTGGGAACATATCCTGCTGCATATGACTGCTCTACCATGTTGATAAATACATCCAACTCTAACGGCACGACTACTGAATTTCCTCCATAAAACGCAATATTCATGGTATGTAACGAATAAAAATATGCAATGCAGGAATCGTTTATTTTTGGCGCTATAAACAAACAATATGCTCTTTTTCCCGTTTCTTTTTTCAATTTTGCAAGATGTCTGACGACAGGCTCATCTTCCATTTCGTATTGCCTTTGGCCTGACTGCATCGTCACTTCCACCGATAATCCAAAATCACCATAATCGCAAACGATATCTGCCATATTCCCCTGTGCAGTGGACATGGGCTGCCCCTTATCATCTAACTTTAAATTTGCTTTTACTTCTCCGCCATCCAGCATAGTCATGGCTCTCCAAGTATTCCATTCTAACATGAGCGGCGTGTCATACAAAGAATTCTCCTTTATATCCTGAAACATATCCATTACGTCAGAATATTCTTTATGCTCTTTTAAATCCCTCACTTGCCGCTCTACAATATCGTCCTTATTTTTTTGAATTTCAATGTCTAAAATATCTTTTAACTGGTCAAGCGTCTTCTCAGACAGATCATATTTGCTCCCGCACACGGTAAGGATCTGTTTCAACAATCTATCTCTATCATCTGAATATAATACTGGAATGTGAGCATCATACAGATACTCTTTGTAACTTTCTTCATCGTCTATAAAAACAGGATTCCGATCAATTGTCTTTAATAAAAACTTCACCTCTTTTCTTTTTTCCGGCATAACGGAAAGCGAATGCCCACGTTGAGAAATCTCAACCAATCCAGTCGCCCTTAGATATCGAAAACAAGCATCTGCGTAATCACGCATCGTGCCTGTTTTAGTCCTTACAAATTTTTCAACTGACTCATCTTTTGATTCTCGGGTTTTTGTATTTCCGCTTTCTATCTCTTCTTGATATATTTTTTGGACTTCTTTTTTCAAAAAATCATCCCGGAACTTTTTATATGAAACATCTGCATACGCTTTCAATCTGCGAAAATGACGTATTTCAAAAACGATCTGTTCAAATTTCTCATAATGGGTCAATTGTAATCCAAATATCATCAATTCATCAAAACTAACCGTTCCCAATTCATATATCAATCTCAGAATTTTCAAATATGGCTTAACCCAAAATTCTCCCTTCCGTTCTTTCGGAGGATTATGAAAAGGCGAGGGAATTTGAAATTTTAACATCTGGCGCTAATAGTTCCGCAAATTGCAACTGACTTTGCTTATCCCACTTTTCCCCTTCCAGATTTTCGATCAACAAATGGATTTCTGGTATCATTTTATAAGGCGTTCTGGGCGAAGTCGTAAAAAATAAAGTAGGATTCTGTAATCTTGCCATAATACTCCCCAATCTAATAATTTGTTACTATCATATGTTTGGCGTCGGCTTTAAATCGGTTTCTTATATTAACGGAATATGATTTCTCGTATTCTTCCGCAATGAAATCTCCATACAATTCCTCCGTCAGGCTGGTTTTTCCAATTACCAGCAACGCTTTGCATGGCAGATTGCGAAAATCGCTTGCGAGCCTCCTATGCTCATCTTCACCAAAGCCATCTTTGTAATCTTCATTTCCATAATCGCTAAACACACAATCATATGGCGGATCCAAAAAAACAAAGTCCTCCTTAGAAAGCATATGAAATATCTTTGAATAATCCATATTATAGATTTCTGTTCTTTTTAGCAATTCATAATGCTCTTGCGTAAGCAGCTTCGTATTAAAATTCTTATATCTTCCATAAGGGACATTATATTCGCCTTTTGCATTATACCGTATCATTCCCGAATATGCAGTTTTATTTATAAAAAAATAAATTACGGAATCCAAATACTCTAATTTGATCTTATGATTAAATGCATCTCGCATCAAATAATATAATTCTTCGTTACGGTTCGCCACCCTCACTTCAGGGTTCTTATTTTTCTCCTTCTCATATTCTTTTTGGTTTTTTTCATATATTCTTTGCAATTCATCTAATTGTTCCCTGGCTATCGGATATTTTTCCTTCATTTCACTGTAAAAGGAGAACAACCTATGATTCACATCATTAATAATGGCCTTCTCTGGCTGCAAGTAAAAAAATAACGCCCCTCCTCCAAAAAAGGGTTCAACATATCGATCAAACGATTGAGGCATATGATCAACAAAATGTGCGAGTTCTTTTGATTTCCCACCCCTGTATTTTAGCATAGGATTCATGTGCTTTCCTCCTCTTTGCCATCTTCCTGATCCTCGGCAGCAACATCCTTTGCTGCCTTTCTTCCCAATTATAGCACATCCCCAAAAAGAACACAAGTTCGTTTTGCGTCATTTTCCTTTTACTTTTTCGCGGAGCGCGCCTTATGCGGCCGGAAACGGCTTTCGCGCCCCCGCGCGGAATCCTTTCCCAGCGCGTAAAATCCCCCGCACGGCGCATCCGCCATACGGGGGACTCCTTAAAAAAGGGGAGGATAAGTATTTCACCTTATCTTTGGTCCTCGGCAGTTCCCTGCCTGCACCGATAGGAACAAGTGGGGGCTTCGTTCCTTCGATGATAGTAGTATTGACGGTTTTTCCTGTTTTATGCGCCCATCCGAAAAATTTTCCCTGTTTTTTTCATTCCAACTGTGTTACACTGTACCATAGCACAAATCTTGAAAAAGAGGGAATGTCTTATGCATGAAAAAAATATCTTGCGCAACAAATACTTCCTGTATCTCACGGAATTTTTCTCCGGCATGTCCGTCATGGCCGTGGAGCTTGGGGCGAGCCGCCTGATGGCCCCCTACTTCAGCTCCTCGCAGATCGTCTGGACCGTCATCATCGGTGTCATCATGATCGCCATGGCGCTCGGGAACGTATGGGGCGGGCGGAAGGCCGACAAGAACCCGTCCCCGGACAAGCTCTACGGCAGGCTGCTCCTCGCGGCCGTCTGGATCGCGCTCATCCCCTTCGCGGGACGCTACCTGATCGCCGGGATCTCCCTGCTGCTCGCGACGTTCATCACCAGGAATTTCCTGATCTACGCCGCCTTGTTCTCCTGCCTCGCCGTCTTCGCCTTCCCCTGCGTCCTGCTCGGGACAGTCACGCCGTCGCTCGTGAAGTACACGGTCGGCAGCCTGGAGGACAACGGCAAGACGGTCGGGGAACTTGGCGCGCTCAATACCATCGGCAGCATCATCGGGACTTTCCTGCCGACGTTCGTGACGATCCCGGCAGTCGGCACAGCCGCCACGTTCCTGGTCTTTTCCGGCATTCTGGCGGCCATCAGCATCATTTACTGCATCTCGAAGCGCAAGAAGCTCGTCCGGTGCGCGCTGGCAGCCATCCTGATCGCCGCCCTGGGCTTCCTCACGCCCTCCTACAGCTTCGCCTTCTGGGAGGACGGCATCACGCTGGAGGACGAATCCATTTACAATTACCTGCAGGTCCGGGAATCGGATTCCTCCGTCGTCCTGTCCACGAACGTGCTGTTCGGCGTGCAGTCCATCCTGATGAAGCATGAAAAACTCACCGGGATGTATTACGACTACGCGCTTGCCGCGCCCCTGATGGCAGGCGTCACGAAGGAGCGGCCGGGCGATATCCTGATCCTCGGGCTGGGTTCGGGGACTTTCGCCAAATACTGCACGGAATACTTCCCCGGCTCCTCTGTGGAGGGCGTCGAGATCGACGAAAAGATCGCCGCCCTCGCGTCGGAATATTTCAGCCTCCCGGATTCCGTCGAGGTCTCCGTTTCTGACGGACGCTCTTACCTGACGGCCTCCGGCCGTTCCTACGACGTCATCATGGTGGACGCCTACCAGGACATCACCATCCCGTTCCAGATGTCGTCCGTGGAATTTTTCACGGAAGTCCGAAAGCATCTGAAGGACAACGGCGTCATGGTCGTCAACATGAACATGAGGTCCAAGTCCAGGGACTCCATCAACGACTACCTCTGCGACACAATCGGAAGCGTTTTCCCCTATGTATGCACCGTGCCTGTCGAGGGCGGGACGAACTGCGAGGTATTCGCTTATTCCAACCCCGGCGCGCGAAAGGAGCTTGACGCCTGCCGGAAAGGGCTTGACGACCGCGCGCTCGCTCAGATGATGGATACCGTAGCCGGAAACCTGACGCCGCGCGAAGCCAAGGACCGCATCCTGACGGACGACAAAGCCCCGGTAGAGCTTCTCGGCATGAAGGTCCTTGACGAGATCATTGCCGATGAATTAAGCTACTACCGGGACAAGCTGCTCGATCTTATCTGACGCCTGCGCGCCGTTCCCTTGCTAACTTAGGATCTGGTTCGTCTCTTCTATGATCTGCTGCACCCGATCCGCGATGTTGGACACCCGATCCATGGACACCCGGATGCGCTCGCTGTTGTCGAACGCGCGCTGCGTCCCGACGATCGCCTGGTCCACCGCGGACAGCAAATCCCCGATGGTGGCGTCGAACTGCCCGATCACTTCCGTGATGCTGTCCATCGCCGCATGGATCGCGTCGTCGTTCTCCTGCGCGCTCCCCACGGAGGATTTGGAATTTTCTGACAAATCGCGGATATTCGTGGCCACGACCGCGAAGCCTTTGCCCGCTTCCCCGGCCCTCGCCGCCTCGATCGCCGCGTTTAAGGACAGAAGGTTGATCTTGCCCGCGATCTTCTCCACGTCGTGGGTCATGTTGTTGTACTTCCCTACGCTCTCGTTGATATCCCCCATCGACTCGATGATCTTCTGGTTCAGCTTCTTTAAGTTGCCCATATGGCCCGCGACATTCTGCATTTCTTCCGAGCTGTCTTTCCCGACCGACTGGATGGCCTTCGTCTCCGTCTTCACGCTCTCGATATCCTGCGCCAGCTCCTCGAACACTTCCATCAGATTCTGGTTCATGCCCACGACTTCCTGGTTCACCCGCGAGACTTTCTGCCGTTCCTCGCGGATCACCTTCATCATGTATTCATGGCAGTTCTCTTTCTCATTGATGCCGCGCGCGATCGCGACCGCCATCTCGCGGCAGGATCCGTACCCGCAGGAGTGGCAGTCAAAGTTCCGCTCCAGATGCGTCTCCTTTTTCAGAAGCTTGTACGCTTCCTCAATATCCGCCTCTGAGACCTTCTTTCCTTCCTCTTTCTTGGGCTTATATACGCGGATATAGTCCTGCAGGCGCAGCTTTTTGTCAAACTCCGCGAACTGCTTGTCCACGCCCTTCTTCGTCGTATTTTCCTTGCGCACCTTCCGCGTGTACTGCTCCACGGAATACATGATATGGTTCATGGCGAACCGCTGGTAATCCACCCCGGTCGCCGGGCCGCCGTTGCAGCCGTACTCGCAATTTAAGACGTCGAAGACCGTCGGCAGCTCCTCTTCCTGCTGATCGAGATAGATGTCAAGCTCCTTGTAAAGGCGGCTCGTGCCTTCCGCCGTGTCGATGGACATTTCCGGATCGTGGATCAGCAGGTTCTTCATCAATCCGCCCGGCCTCGGGTAGATCGACCCTTCCAAGCCCGCATGTCCGGTAAACTCAAATTCGCTGTATACCTTCACCTCCGGGAGCTTTAACCCGATCTTGTTAAAATAATCCCGCAGATGCTCCATCGTCACATTGTAGTCGATAACGCCCGTGTCGCGGAACTCGTCGATCTTCGCGATGCAGGGCGAGATCGCCGCCAGCTTCCCGCGGAACCCAAGCTCCTTGCGGATGTAAATGGCCAGGCACATCATCGGGCTCTGCACCGGGGAAAGGTGGGGGATCAGCTCCGGCCTGTGCTTTAACACGTAATTCACGACCGCCGCGCAGGGCTGGGAGATCAGCTTTTTCCCCGGATTCTGCTGCAGGTACCTTACGTGCGCCCAGGTGCAGATATCCGCCCCGTATCCCACGTCGTAGATCTCCTTGACGCCCTGATTCCGGATCCACTGCAGGACATGACGCCAATTCCCGTCAAACGCGATCTTGATGGAAGGGGCCACGATCACGGCCATCTCCGTCCCGTCTTTCAGATCCTTCAAAAACTGCTCCGTATCGTCCTGGAAACTCCTCGCCCCGTGGGAGCAAGCCTCGATGCACGCGCCGCACTTGATGCATTTGCTGTCGTCGATCGTGATCCGGAGCTTCCCCTCCGCGTCTAAGCGCGCCACGTTGGCCTCCGCCGCCGGGCAGGTCCTCACGCAGGCGTTGCACCCCACGCATTTTTCCACATCCACATTTACAATGCTCATTTGTTTTATTTCCTCACTTTTTTGCTTCGTACTTTCCCATAATCACCAAACATCTTTTTCCCGCCGACGGAAACGTACGCCTTCGCCCGGACGTAATACTTCTTCCCCGGGACAAGCCCCTGGATCGTCGCCTTCCCTTTCTTCGCGCTTACCCGCTTCCTTCCGGCTATCTTCTTAAAATCCCGGCTCAAAGCGTACTCCACGACGTACCCGGACGCCCCTTTCTGCTTCTCCCAGGAAACTTTCATCGTCCCCGCCTTCCCGGAGGAAAGCGCAGTCCCTACCTTCTTCGGCTCGACAATGACGGTGACGCGCTTCTTGTCGTCCTTTGTCCTGACCGTGATCGTAGCCTTCCCGCATTTCTTTGGGATGATATGCCCGGACACGCTCACGGCGGCCACCTTCTCATTGCTGCTCGCATACCGGATCACCGCATTGGACGAGGCCTGGATCCGGACGGAACGCTTCCCCAATGAAACCCGGTAATACGTCTTCGCCACTTTCAGCATGGACTTTTCTTCGGAAAGCACGATCTTGAACCCATCCTGCTCCTTGTCCACCGTCAGCGTGATCGTCTTCACCGGGGACTGCAGGTAATTCTGCGTCTCGCCCGCCCGGATGCTCACGTTCGTGACGCCGATCCCACGGATGGTCGCGATCCCGTACCCGTCAACCTCCGCGACCTCGGGATTGCTGCTCATATAACTTAGCTTCCCGTCCCCGGTCGACTTCGCGCCGATCGGGAAGATCCAATTCTTCGTAGACTTCGTGAAATTCTCCGCCAGGACCTCCTGCCCGGCCTTCCCGATCGTAAAATCCCGGCTGATCGCGCCCGCATAGCCGCCTTTTCCCCGCACGGTGACGCGCGCCGTCCCGGCGTTGACATTATTCGCATAAGCCACATCGTAATCGTCGCTACTCAAAACGGCTCCGCCCGGGACGTTGCGCCTTACCATGACTGCCGGACAGACAGCCTGCCCAGAATAGGCGCAGCCCGCGCCCTCCGCAAGCTCCATCTTATAAAGCGGCTCCTGGTTCCCGTCCTTCCGGCCTAAATCCGCGCGCCTGGTATGGATGAGGACCGTCTTCTCCATCGCCGTCCCCACGTCGCGCACCGTAAGGGAATATTCCTCGTCTCCGTCCGTCACGCGCTTGGGCGTCACGGTAATGGAGCCGCCGTCCACTTCATATGCATAGGCGTCCGTCCCCTCATACCGCCAGGACAGCAGACGCCCCTCTTCTTCCCTGCCGTTCACCCGGACGCTCGCTGTGATCGTCTCAGGCTCCCCGTAATAAAATTCCTTCTCCCCTTCCCCGGCGTCCCAGGAAAGGTCGACAGCCTGCACCGCAGCGCCGTCTTCCGCAAGCTCCCGCACCATCTTTGTACGCGCCAGCTCGCTGCTGCACACCACCGTAAGGCCGGACGCCGCGTCGAACGCCGTCGGGTCGATCTCTTTTAATGTATCCGGCAAAACGGCCGTCATGGCGCCGCAGCCCGCGAACGTCCCCGCCTGCAGCCGCGTCACGCCGGAAGGGATGGACGCCATCCGCAGCGACGCGCAGCCCGCAAACGCGTCCGCTCCGATCTCCGTCACGTCCCGCGGGATATTCACCGTCTCCAACGACGCGCAGCCCGCGAACGCTCCCGCGCCGATCCGCTTGAGCGTGTCCGGCAGGACGGCCGTCCGCAGCCCCGTCTCCCCGGCAAACGCGCGGTCCGCAATCTCCATGACGTCGCACGACCCGATCTCGACGCCCAACGACTCCCGCAGCGGGATCCGCGCGGGGCTTAACGACGCCGGGATCACCAGCAGGCCGTCCCCGCCCAGCCGCAGGGCCGCAAGCCCGCTGTCCTTCGAACCGTCGTCCCGCGTGCCGTCGTCCGGCGTGCTGCCCGCGGCCGCTTCCTGCCCCGACACGCTGACCGCCATCCGCCCACTGTCGTCAAACGACAGCGCCTGGCAGAACAGCTCGCCGCCCGCCTCAATCTCATAAGGGAAAAATCCGCTCCCCCACTTCGCATACAATCGGTAAAAATCCAAAAACAGACGCGTCTTCGCCGTGAACCGGACGCCCTGCCCGTTCCCGTCCGCGTCCCTGTCCAGATACCAGCCGTAAAAAAATTCCCCGTTCCCGTCCGCGTAGCTTGGCAAGATCGGAAGGGAGGACTCGCCGTCCGCATTCTCCTCGACCGTCCGGCCTTTTTGCCCGATCATATAATCATACGCCGTCCCGCTCCCGTCGCAGAACAGCAGCACGGACTCCTCTTCTCCCGGAGCCACTTCTTCCGGCGGCACGTATACGCCCCCGTCGGCAGGAAGCGCGTCTGTCTCCGTCTTCGCGATCCCCTGCCCCGGCACCGAAAATACAGCCAGCATGACGGCGGCTAAAGCGGCGGCCGCGGCCCTTCTGAGACGTCCCATGCAAATCCCTCCCTCCTGTCATAAGCTAAGCGTCCCATGCCGCGCGAGAATCTCGCGCTTTTCCATCATTATAATACAAATCCCTGTGCCTGTCGAGTTTTTTTTCCGGAATGAACTCGTTGAAATTTTCTCATTTTCTACTTGTTTTTTCCTTTTTAGAGAGTTATAATTCCAAAGGATTAAAAAGGGATTGGAGGTATTTGCAATGAATATCCAACAGATTTTGGCGCTGATCATCTTTGTCGCCATGTTCATCCTGATCGTCATGGACAAATTTGAGAGGCAGTACGTAACTTTGGCCTGCGGGCTTCTGACGCTCGTATGCGTCTTCGGTTTCGCCATGCGGAGCATGGACGCGGTCGTGGAGACGCTGAACGTGAAGAACATCTTCACGACGGGCTTCTGGTATGCCGCGGGGACCGCGGAGGAAAGCTCCTCCGGCATCAACTGGGCGACCATCATCTTCATCGCGGGCATGATGGTCATGGTGGAAGGGATGGCGAAAGCCGGATTTTTCCGCTGGCTGTGCATGTGGCTCGCGAAGCTGGTGAATTATAAGCCGATCCCGCTGTTCATCGCGTTCATGGTCATGTCTTCCGTCCTCGCGATGTTCATCGACAGCATCACCGTCATCCTGTTCCTAGCGGCGGTCACGATCGAGCTTGCCAAGCTCTTGAAGTTCGACCCCGTGCCGATGATCCTGTCGGAGATCTTCTGCGCGAACTTAGGCGGCTCGGCGACCATGTGCGGCGATCCGCCAAATATCATCATCGGCACGTCGCTCGGCTATTCCTTCGGGGATTTCATCATGCATACGGGCCTGATGGCGGCGGTCAGCCTCGTGCTTGTCATCCTCTATTTTTACTTTGTGTTCCGCAAGGAACTGATCAGTGAGCAGGCGCAGGCCATCGACGCTTCTTCCGTGCCTTCTCCGAAAGAGGCGATCGTGAACCGGAGGGATTTCATCATAAGCTCCCTTATTTTCGCGTGCGCGGTCGTGCTTCTCGTGACCCACGCGCAGACGGGCCTTACCGTGGCGTTCATCGGCGCGCTGATCGCCGTCGTGACGCTGATCGCGGCCGGGCGCCACGCGCTTGAGCTTCTGAAAAAAGTGGATTACAAGACGCTGCTCTTCTTCATCGGCCTTTTCATCGTCGTCGGCGGCTTGGAGCAGACCGGGATCCTGGAAGTCATCGCCGGGTTCATCGGCTCGGTAAGCAAGGGCAACTTAAAACTCATGGTCGCTATCATCATCTGGGTATCGGCGATCGCGAGCGCTTTTGTCGACAACATCCCGTTTGCGGCCACGATGGTTCCGGTCATCAAGACCCTTGCCGCTTCGCAGGGCGTTGACCTCTCCACGCTGGCATGGGCGCTTTCCATGGGTACGGACATCGGCGGCAGCGCGACCCCGATCGGGGCTTCCGCTAACGTGGTCGGCACGTCCGTCGCCGCTAAGAACGGCCATTACATCGGATGGGGGAAATACTGCAAGACGGCCGCTCCGGCGACCATCATTGTCATCCTTGTCTCCATGCTGATGATCTTCGGCCTCTATTGCTGACATTAGGAACGCTAAGCAGCGTTCCCCTGACCAAAAGCCAATGCGCCGCCAGGCGGGCCAACGCCTGCGGCGGCTGTCGGCTTTTCTTTTATAACAGTCTTTTTTAAAAGAAGGAGGAATCGCTTATGGAACAAAAACAGCAGCTCATCATCTCCATCAGCCGCGAATATGGCAGCGGCGGTCATGAGATTGCCGAAAAGATCGCCGACCGCCTTGGGATCAAGCTCTACGACCGCAGTATGTTAGACGAGATCGCCAACGAGCTGAACGTAAAAGTGGAACTCTTAGAGCAGTTCGACGGGAAGCCCCGGAATTTCATGCTGACAAGGCGGATCGGCGAGCATACGAACTCCATGGCGGAGATCGTTGCGGACATCCAGTTCGACTACCTGCGCAAGAAAGCCGAGGAAGGAGAGTCCTTCGTCGTCGTCGGGCGGTGCGCCGAGAGCATCCTTCACGATTTCGACTGCCTGATCTCCCTGTTCGTCATCGGGGACAAATCGGCCAAATTGAGCCGCATCATGGAAAAATACGATCTGGGCGAATCCGAGGCGCTGTTAAAGATAGCGCGCCATGACAACAGGCGCAAGACATACCACAACCGCCACTCGGATTACAAGTGGGGCGATTCCCGCTCTTACGACCTGTGCGTCAACAGCAGCCGCTTAGGGATCGACGGGACGGCCGACCTGCTCGAACATTACATCCGGGAACGGATCAAGAGCCGCGCGCCAAAGGCCGACTGACGCCAGGCTTTCGAATGTGTAAATTTTTAGTAAGCGGGACGCCGCGTCGGGCGATCAGAACTTCTATCGCGCCACGCGGCGTCCCGTTTATCCTTCTTTGATATTCCCTTTTTCCACGTTCTCGTCGATCAGGCGCATGGAATATTCCCCGATCTCCTTTGAGCCAAGGCTTGTCGCCGCATGGCGTCCCACCACCTGGGACTTTTGCACGCCATGCTCCCGCCAGTCGCTCCCTCCGTTGGAATCGTTGAGCAGAAGCGGCTGAAAGTTGTCCATCGCGCGGGCGAACCGCGCCTCCGGCGTCGCAAGGGACTCAAATTCCTCAAACAGCCCTTTCAATTCCGCGGCCTGCTCTTCCGGGAGCAGCCCGAAGATGCGCTCCGCCGCCTGTTCTTCCCGCTCTTTCTGCGTCTTAGCGCCCTTCGCGTCGTAAGCGTAAGTATCGCCCGCGTCAATCTCCACAATGTCATGGATCAGGGCCATCATCATCGTCTTGGCCAGGTCGATCTTTTCGTTCGCATATTCTTTCAGCAGATATGCCATGAGCGCCATGTGCCACGCGTGTTCCGCGTCGTTCTCCCGCCTCCCATGGCCGCTTAAATGCGTCTGGCGCAGGATATTCTTCTCCTTGTCCGCTTCCAGGATAAACTGGAGCTGTTTCTCAAACCGTGCTTTTTCCATGGCTCCTCCTTTCGCCTACAGGACCTCCACGACTTCCGAGGCGCTCTCCCGCTTCGCCACGCAGATTGGGAAATCCCCCGCATGATAAGGCGTGTCCGCCATATCGATCTCCAGGCGCACCGTCTCGTAGGCCAGGCGCTCATAATTGTTCTCTTTGCTCAAATGCCCCAGGACCGCCGTCCGGAACCCGTCGTGCAGCGTCTCGCTCAGCAGCCGCCCCGCCGCCTCGTTCGACAAATGCCCCTTGTCGCCTAAGATCCGCTGCTTTAAGTAATAAGGATACCTGCCCGCCTGAAGCATGCGCACGTCGTGGTTCGCCTCCAGAAAAAGCACGTCGATCCCCTGCAGCAGCCCGACTAAACGGGCGTCATACCTGCCCAGGTCCGTAATGACCGCCATGGAACGCTTCCCCTGGCGCATCCGATAGGCGACGGGCTGCGCGGCGTCGTGGGAAACGGAAATCGGGAGGATCGTCAAGTCGCCAATCGTAAATTCCCGATCCGGCTCGATCTCCCGGAACAGCCCTTCCGGCAGTTCCCCGGCGCTCCTTCCCGCTAAGATCGCCTCGACCGTCCCCCGCGTGGCATAGACCGGAATCCCATATTTCCTGGAAATGACGCCCAAGCCGCCGATATGGTCGGAATGCTCGTGCGTGATCAAAATGCCGTCCATTTCTTTTAGCGTATGCCCGATCCCATTCAGCCCTTCTTCCGTCCGCTTCCCGCTGATCCCGGCGTCGATCAGAATCCCGGCCCGGTCGGAACCCGCGAAAATGCAGTTCCCGCTGCTGCCGCTCGCGATGCTGCACAATCTCATCATCGCTGGCCCTCCCAGTAGATCTCGACCCTGTCCCCATACTTTAGGGGCGTCGTATAGGAAGGCGTCTCCCCGTTCAGCTTCGTAACGATCGCGCGCCCGCCCCCTGCCTTTAAGTCAAAGTCAATGGCGTTAAACACGTCCACGAAAATATACGACGCCTTCCCGGTCAGTGTGACGGACTTATTGTTGACGATCACCTGCAGGGGAACCGTCCCTTCCCCGTAAAACGCCGTTCCCGCCTCCGGCTGACGCTTTACGACGGTCGGGCGGATGTCGTTCTCCGCCGCCTGCTGGCTCTGCATGAATTTTTCCTCTAATTCCTCCTGCGTCAGTTCGCGGCTTTCCTCTTCCTGCGCGAAGCCCAGCCGCTCCGCCTGGGCCGTCCCATGCGTCCCCCCGGACGCCTGGCTTCCCGACGTCTCCCGTTCGGATATCAGGCTTCCTGCCGTCTCCCGCCCGGGCGCCTGGCTTCCCGACGTCTCCCGTTCGGATATCTGGCTTCCTGCCGTCTCCCGCCCGGGCGCCTGGCTTCCCGACGTCTCCCGCCCGGGCGTCAGGCTTCCTGCCGTCTCCCGCCCGGGCTGGCCCGCGCCTTCTAAATCGTCCCCGCGCCCCTGGTCCAAGCCGCTTCTGGAAAATCCTTCGGATCCCGGGCTTTCCATCCTTTCCTGCTCGGGCCAGATCCGCTCGCCCGGCTCGGCCTCTTCCATCCGCGCGGACAGACTTCCCGGCAGCTCGCCCCGCTGCTCGGACTGATTCCCTACTGCCTTGTTCCGCTGCTCGGTCGGATTCCCCGGCAGCTCGTCCCGCTGCCCGGACTGGTTCCCTACTGTCTCGTCCCGCTGCCCGGTCGGGTTCCCTGCCGTCCCTTCCCGCTGCGCGGACTGATTCTCTACTGTCTCGTCCCACCGTGCAGTCGGATTCCCCGGCAGCTCCCGCTCGGGCCAGATCCGCTCGCCCGGCTCGGCCTCTTCCATCCGCGCGGACAGACTTCCCGG
>CANQTH010000031.1 GCA_947626795.1 uncultured Lachnospiraceae bacterium | reverse complement strand
ACGCGGTAGGTAAGGCCGGCGTCGGTTCTGATGACGGCCATGCGCTTGTCAAACCAGTGAGAGCCGTCCGGCGTCTCGGCGGATTTGCAGTATGTCTTGCATCGGTATACTTTTAAAAACGTGAAATACCCAAGCGAATAGTTGCCTCTGTCAAAGAACCGCTTGCCGATAAGATCGCCGGGGTGGGCGCGTTTCCACCGGGTGCGAAGCCGGAAATGTTTATCGTCTGTCATGTGCTCACCTCTCTTGTGCTTTGGGTTAATTCGTTTCTTGCTGTCATGAGCCGGTCGATGATGGCGTCCAGATCCTCGCGGGTGCAGGTATAGAGGTTGACGGAATCGGGGAGGAGCAGGACAGGAATGTTGCGAACACTGCGTTTGATCCCGTCGTATAAATTTCTCACTTCATCCAGGGTGACACAGTCCTGTCTGTAGGTGACAACGATCATTTCGTCCCGCGAGACTTTAACGCCGGCGACAAGCATATTGTCGCCAAGAATCCGGCTGCCGTCTATCGGGACCGCGTTTGTATAGGGGACGTAGGCGGGACTTGTATATTGGGCTGGGCTGACGGTGATGCGAGCCGGTGTACGCACGGTAAAACGGACCCCCTTACATCATTAGAATCAGGAAGGTAATCTCGATTTGCAGGATGTGGAGGAGCTGGTCGGTCACCAGGTTGATTTTGTGCCGGTTGGCCTTCAAATCGTCGACGATGCCGTGCAAAATGGAATTGGCAGACCACATGAGGAAAAACGGCAGACCCACCTGAAAACCGAAATAGGCCGCGATCGGGAGCATGACCATGAAGGACCACGACATGGCGTGCATGGCCAGCGCCATGATCCAATCAAACCGGTACAGCCTGTCCGGCGCGTTTTTCTCCCACCAGCTCTTTTGCTTGGCGTCGGCGAGCCAACCCTGGAGGGTATAGTCGTCGAGGACGTGAAGGAAAAACATTGACAGAAGCGCGAAAATCCTACTCATAAAACCACCTCTCATATTTTTTGGATAAGCGCCCGCGCTGCGTCTTTTCATCAGCCGCCGCCAGCCCATCGCCCTGAATACGGCACTTAACTTCTCGCGCTTCCTCGCCCGCTTGGCGCCATGGTGCCAACGGTGGGACTTGAACCCACGACCCCCGCATTAAAAGTGCGGTGCTCTACCAACTGAGCTGCGTTGGCGTAAATGCGGGCGGCGGATTTCACAAAGCGCCGTTTATCCGCTCTTGTATTGCCCGACTTGTAACGGCTCTTTCGGTCTTGATCCGTCCGGCTTTCACGGATGGGGCGTCCCCCAGCATTCACCCCCAGCCGGATTTGAACCGGCACTCAGTCTTAAAAGGCCAGCTCTGCCATTTGAGCTATGAGAGCATATAAAGTGTGCGGGCGTGGATTTGCACCACGCATGGCTCCAATCCATGGACGTCCGCTCCATGCGGACGCGAGGAGCCTATCCCTGTTAGCGTCTACTATTGCGCGGGCCTCGATTGCGAGACAACACGCTTTACCACGTCCCACACGTTCCCGTGTGGCGTGTCTATTCCGCCACTGCACACATTTGGCACTACAAACCGTGCCAGGTTTCTAAACCCCATAGCCTCGGCACATCCCGGATATTGGGAGGTCTACCGCTATGGCGTTATCTATATCTACCCAAGGCCGACGCTCTATTTCCGCGAAGGATCGCAGCTGTCAACCACGGCGGTGTGGGTAAATACCTTTGTTACCCCTCTAATCAAATAACGGGGCTCAAGGCGCCTCGGATTCTGTTGCATTTTCTGCGCCGTTGAGGGCTCGTTTTAGCTCGTCATACGTCACTGGATACCCGGTGCCGGCACCTACCAATTTGTCGATCAATTTGGCGCTGCCTGTCTGCTCGTTCCACACATTTGCCATATCTCTTATGATATCGTAGGCGGAGCGGAGTACCCCGCTGGCGTCCGTCAGGCCGATACCCAGTTCGGCCAGGCGGCCTTGTAAAATCTCCGGGTGCCCTGCCGTACTCATCACACTCTCCGGTGTTATCGTCCTGTCTGCGTTCATTGGATCGCTCCTTTATCCTTTACGTCTTGCCGCAGGACGCGCGGGTAGTATGTACGGTTCTCCATGCGGCTCTCGGCCTTTCTGGTTTTCCCAAGGGCCTCCCGGAGGAGGTTCATCATATTGCGGCCCCTTTCGCTGTTGAGAAACTGCACCAGCGGCTCCAAGATCTCACAGGTGTCCTTGTAAGCGCGGCGGAGCTGGCGGCATTTCTGGAGCTTGGTGGCCACCTTGGCCCGTTCGCGGTAATCGAGCCCTTCCAGCTCCAGCTTATGCAGGAGGTCCTGGGTAAGCTCGTCCATGCGGTGGACCTGGTCGCCGCTCCAGGCGTAGTCCCTGACGGCGGCCTCCATCAGCTCACACACGTTGCTGATGTTTTGGGAGAATGGGGGAATCGTAGGGGATTTCTTTGACATGGTATCACCTCGATTCGTTGTGATTATTTATATTTTCTCTAAACAGCGTTTCCACGGGGCGGCTTCATAGGCATCGTCGTAGGGAGGCCCTTGGGTTAGGACGGCAATGTGTGAGTCTGAGTTGTAGAATATCTGCTCAACATCGGTTGCCCAACATTCCCAGTCGCTGTCACTCATGACCCTTGCGTCATCCGGAATACCGCACTGTTCAAAAATGTCACGGAGTTGCTTCGCTGTCAACGGACCACCTCCACCGTCGCCCTGTCTACCCAGTGGTAATCGAACTCTATTTCCCCGTCGTCACCCATATCTGCCGATGTGATGATGATCGGGACGGAGCCTGTCATCTTATCTATGTAATAGCCATACACCCACTGATGGGTGAACACATCTTTGGCGCGATATCGAGGCGGCGAGATGTCCTTTCCCATAAGGCGTCACTCCTTTTGCATAATCATTTTCTGATGCCAATAGCCGTTGTGGATGGCCTCCGCTTTGTAGAATTCTTCCTCTCTGAAGCCGGCGGAGGAGCGGCACAGCACCTGACAGTCCTTGTGCTCCGGGATCGGGTCATCGTCAAAAACCAGGTAGCTTTCAACCTCCGGGTGCCTGGATAGCCACCGGGAGATTTCCTCTCCTCTTGCCCAGCCACGCGAAAGGGGAGTACGCCCCAGGATTTTAATGCCCTCCCGAAGGCCGCCGTTTATAAGACACTCCTTGTAGTTGCCGTCGGAACGCCAGGTGGATGTGACCACGATGGAGTAGCCGTATTTCTCGCAAAACTCGGAAACCCACTGAACGGCCTGGAGATTGTTAACCCGGTTATCGTCCGGGAAATTGTAGCGGCAGACCCATTGTCCGGAGCGCCGCGACCATATAGGGGTGTTGACTACGCCGTCGTAGTCGAGAAAAACAACGTTCATTAAATCACTCCTTTGGAGCAGTATGCGGAATGGTAAATGTAGGTAAAAGCAGCTCCAAGGACAGTAATTTCGCGAGGCAGAGATGTTGTTGCATATTTTGTTTCCTTACTACATTCTATACAGGAGGCTTTCTGGCGGGACTTCATGGCCGACCTCCCATTTCTCTTTTTCTTTCCTGTAGCTTTCTATCATATTACGGAACAGACGGCATCGTAGATAACGAGTCTTGAACTCCTCAAAGCACCAGACGCAATCACTGACATCTTTATCCGGTTCTCCAAAATTGCCACACCCTGTTAATAGGAACAACCTTTCCCGGTAGTCATAACCACCTCCGTCAACTTTATCGAGAATGAAATCAGATTCCTTCATGTAAGTATCTCTCCTTTACGAAACTAAACTTTTGTCCACTCAAGAAGAACGGAACGGCCATCGTCCAATTCTTGGAGTGCATCTTCACTTGTGTCTAACCACTGCTGTTCGGTCTTCCCGCACTTGGTACATTGACAGATACAAAGCCTGAGCGGATAACCCATCGAATCCTGCTGTAAAACATTTGACCGCTCCACTATCTTGAAGTCGTGTCCGGTAAAAGGGTGCCTGTGCTTCATCGTTCTACTCCTTTCACGAAACTCGACTTTTATCAATCATACGGACGACCACAAGAGCTGCTGGTCCGAAGCGTAATCCGACGCTCACAACACGGACACTCAATATATTCCTCCACCTCATGGAAGAAATTATTTCCGTCACGCTTCACATCTTCATCCGTGTATGAAAGGACCGCCCCGCAAGTACAAGTGACGGTCTTCTCTGGGTGCTTTATGACCTTCATTTTTATGACCTCCTTGTTCACGAAACTTTACTTTCATTGAGCCGTTTTGCGTGTGCCTTTGCTGCTGCTTCCGAGAAGTGCGCCATCCGGAACCACTCTATTGGGGCCACAAATCGACGATACCAAGGGATGAAATGGAAACGCCACTTCATGACCCTGAAATCAAACCCAAAATATACTAAGAGCTGACCTTTGAAGCTGTATGGAGAGACATCGTAGTAGATGTTGTCGTCCTTTCCGTAGAATCTATTAACATGATATATTGTCATCAAACCACGCTTTCGTCATGATTCTCACGCGGTTATCGCCTTGTTTGCCCGTGTGTAATAGCTTTCACCACCCTTGTCTGGTCACGTACCAAGGTCGCTTCTACAGGCACCAGACTATTCTCCCCTTGGCCGGATACCGATTTTACCTTGAATCGGACGGCGCACAGTGATGTTCTTTGGTTAACGGTACTCCACAAGCCGTGTGCGGCAGCTCCCGGATAGCACGACTCATTCGTGGATGAAACCGTGCTTGCAGAACCGGTATTTTACAAGCTTTCCTTCTTTCATCTGTTATTGCGGGCGCCTCCACACGTTGCAGAACTTGCAACTAAGGTTTGAGCACTCGCCGCAGTCTTGACCGTCGGGGGATGTACCTGCGCCGCAGTCATGAAAACCGCCCAGCTCATCGTAGTGGAAATCACTGGATACGGTAGGATAGTAGAGGATGGAGATGTCCTTCTGGACTTGATCTCGTCCGGGATTTTGTAGGCTTCTTTTTCTGTCTCCATAGAACCGCTCCTTCAGCTAACTGTTTCCGGCTTATTGTCATAAGCTATCCAGTCTATTCCATAGCGGTACATCCAGAGCGAACGGCTGCTGAATTCCTGCATAACTATACCGCTCAGTTTGCTGATGATGCCCCACCCGGAACCGGATTTGCGCTCAAGATCGCATTTCCCGAGCGTCTTGATCCACACGGGGGAACCGTCGTTCATGCGCTGACATACCTCCGCTTTTGTAAGCGAAGCAATTCTTTTCACAACCGGCATTGTTTCCACCGCCTTTCATTCTTCCCACTCGTTCGCCATTCTGGATGAGGCAACGGGCGCACTGACCGTTTTCACTCATTGCCCATGTTCTCCGTCTGCTTGTAACCACGCGTTTCTTTTCTGTAGGTACCACAAGGGTTTTGCAGATGCGCTCCGCAATATGTGACCTCGCCGGCTTCGGCAATAAAAAACTCGTGTGCTTGCAGGACGTCATATCTGGTGATTTTGGCGATATCGTGACCTGCGTAGGAACAGGATTCGCACCAGGGGCCGACGTGGCAATCCGGATTGCCGGCGGAGATAAGTTCGGCCAGGCGGGCCGTTTCTTTTTCGAGCTCTTTGTCGATATCCTTGAGCGTGTTATATTCACTTTTCTTGATCCACATCGGGCTGTGCACCTCACAATCCCATATCTTCCAATGTGCAGACGTAGACGCGCACACCGTATATCCGCCAGTTTTTGCGGATAAGTTCGGCTCTTATGCCGCGCAGGCCCGTCTCTTTCATGGCTTGCGTTATCGAAGGGCCAAGAGGCGCGCCGGGGACGTCCCTCATAAACTCACCCACAAGGATACCCCTGCCTTTGATGTATTCGCGCTCTGCATACATGAACCTTCACTCCTTGCGGACTGTATAAAACATCGGTTTTGTCACGAAAAATCCTTTGCCTTTACCTTCACGATGATCCGGCGGCCGCGGCGGTCGAGCATGTCGACAAGCGGCTTACACACAAGACCCTCCATGTTCGCTGTGCCGATAGTGGACTTGGGCTTGGTCTTGACAAAAGCCACGGCCTCCTCCAGCGTGCCGGTCATGATAACGGGGACGGCGGCGATTCCGAAGTACCTGGCGACGTCCTCAACGGCGGCGCGCTTCAGCCACAGATTCTGGCTGGGAATGTACACGTCAAAGAGAATGAAGGAGACATCGCTCCTGTACGCGCCGCCGTTTTGGATTTTGGCGCCGTAGCCCTCACCGAACAGAATGACGGGCGTCTCGCCGAACTTCTGCTCAAAGAGCTGCTCGTTGACATCGCCGCCGAAAAGCTCTAAAAGCTTCGTCATGAGATGGGCTGGAATCTGAGCCGTCTCGGTACGGCCCTGGTAGGTGACGCGGTGTCCGTCCCAGACGATGCCGATGTTCGTGCCGTCGATTTTCTCCGGGCAGATCCACGGGTTGTTTTTGAGAAACTCCACCGTCTCATCGCAGTAAGAGCCCTCGATCAATTTCTTGGAGCCGTTTGTGTCGCGATTAAAAACGGCGCGGATCTTTGTGTATTCAACCATGCCTGGTCATCCTTTCTTTCCTAACTGAATAAGCATTGTAATGTGCAGTGCATCTGCGCGGCGGGGTCTTGAGGCTCAAGGGATGCGGGAGATTTCTAAATTCAAACAGGTTCTTTATAGAGCTCCTCGCCGCGGCTTGTGAGCTCCTGGCGGACCGCATCGTGGAAGCGGAGCCACCCCGGTTCGTCGATGAGGGGGTCGCCGTAGCCGCCGAGATGCTTCTGCTCGGTCATGTCCCGGTCGAAGCAGTGGAGCGTTTTGACATTTAAACAGGGGAGGAGCGGGGTAATAAATCCGATGACGATGCCGGGCATATAGGTGCGGCGGCCAACGGCGTAACGGACGGCGCAGTTCAAGACGGCGCCAAAATCACTGCTCTGCGGGTCTATCTGCGGGTTCTTCATGGATACCGGCCTCCTTGATCGCTTTTTTCAATTCCTCACGGCAGTAGTCGTGCCAGGCGCTGTGACCGTACCGCTCCTCCTCGATGTCCACCCAGGACTTTTCGGTGAGGCGGATAAAGCCGCGGCCGGTGACGCTGTTGTAGGCGACGACGCTGGGAACGTAGGGGTAGTAGGGGACGCAGTCGGCAAGGCACGTAAGGCGCAGGGGCTCCGGGCTTTCGCCCACGTACACCTCGGAGCGCAGAACGGCGTCCAGTCCGAGGATGGAGATCTCGTCGCAAAAGTCGAATTTCCCGGAGAATTTACTCATCCTTTTCCTCTCCTCCTTTAAGGCGGCGTTGGTTCGACTCCCGTCACCTTACACGGTAATAATCCTGCAAAATCCCACTGTCGGTTTTCACGTCCCGGTACTGATACCGCCGGGCGATGTCTTTGAATCTGACCACGTTTTTTCGCTTTGGGTTGCTTTCGCTGTAGTATGTGATCTCTCTATCAAATTTGTCGAAGAACAGCGTCAGCTCATGATCGCCGGTGTAAACGGGACTGCGGTCTTCGGCCAGAACGTCACGGGAGTACAGGCTGTCAGGGACGCCGCCCTCTATTAAAAGGCGCGTGACCTCCCGCCGCTCGTCGGTATCCTTGCACAAAATGCGCAGGCCGCCGTGCATGAAGTCTTCGGCGAGGAGCCCCTTATCCAGACGCGCGAGGGAGCGCTTAAGAGCTGTGCGCGGTTTGGAAGACTTCTTTGAAAATTTCCGCATCTATCGCATACTCCGTTTCGTCCTCCCCGGATGGATACCGGGCCGCCAGCTCATCGAACATGACGCGCTCACAGTGAAAGCGTGTAAAATAAGTGAAGTAGCAGTACTCTATCCCGCCATCGCTGCCGATATAGATGGAGTCCCAGTGCTTCAACCGGTCCCAGTCTCCACGCCCCATCAGAATGTTTTCGGAAACACCGGAGCCGCCGTGCGGGACGCCGGCCTCCCGCAGTAAGGCCGTGGCCGCGGTGGCCTCCCTTATATCCTTGTAACCGATGACGATTTCATGGTTTACGAAGTCTCGCGCCAGGCTTTCAAGATCGATGTCCATGGGTTCACACCCCTTTCAAATAAATCGCCGCCCTCACCGGCGGAACATCACGCAGTTGTCCACGATCCGCGACCGGAGGAGGGGATCGGTGACGCGCTCCCACGGCGTCCAGGTATAGAGGTCCGTCACGTCGCCGGTGATATCGTAGACGAGGCCGCGAATCTCTGCGCCGAAGTGGTTCATGACAGGATCGTAGACCAGGGCGGGGGAAAACGCTGCAAACCGCTCGCACAGCACTCTGGCAAACCAGTAGCAGCAGCCGCCGGTGAAGGCAGCGACGACCTGCTCCGACCGGCCTTTATCCGTAAAGCGGCTTATAAAGCCAAGGATCTCTTCGCTCATAGCCCCGGGAAGGACATCAGCTCGGCCTCGGTGGCGGACTGTATCTCCGGCTCGTCGGAATACACGATATAGTCGATGGCCTCCGGCGGCCAGATGTAGCCGTCGCTTTCAACGGTGGTAAAAGCGTGATCGGAAAACCGGGTGGCTCGGACGGTTTGCACCGTACCGAGATATTTCTTCATGCCATCCGACATCCACCGGACGCCGGTACCGTCTGCGACAAGTCTGACTTTGGCGCCGGAATGTATATCGTCCATATTAATCAATGAAAATCACCCTTTCTTCAGGCAGATCCTTTATTTTCCAAATGTCGGCATGGGCTGGAGCTTATGCAGATTGTGCCGGTGCATGAGGCGGATCTTCCGGTCGACCTGCTCATCACAGCTGGTACCAAGGCGGATATAGCTGTCAAGCTGGTCATAGGTAAAGCCCAGGTTGTCCTCGTCCGTCTTGCCGCACAGGCCGTCGGAGGGGGTCTTGTCCACCAGATCGCGGGGGATGGGGAGATAATGGCCAATCTCACGGACCTCAGTGACGGTGAGACCGCCCAGCGGGGAAAAATCCCCGGCGCTGTCGCCGAATTTGGTGGAGTAGCCCACATAGTCCTCAGACAGGTTACAGGTGTTGGCGACCCGGCCCCCGTTTGGTAAGGATTGTGCCACGGCGTACAGAGTTGCCATGCGGATACGGGCGGGCAAGTTCACGTTTGCCTGCTTGGAAAGGCGCATCTCCATAGCGACACCCAGGGAAAGAGCCTGAACGGCGGGCTGGATATTTACAACGGCGTACCGGATGCCGAGAGCCTTCACAAGCCGGTGGCTGTCCTCGATGTCCGGCTGCTCACCGCAGGGCATCAGAACGCCGAAAACCCGGTTCTTTCCAAGGGCCTCCACGCACAGTGCGGCCACGATGCTGCTGTCCTTGCCGCCGGAGATGCCGACGACGGCGGAGCGATCCGGGGCGGTCGCCGCGAAGTAGTCACGGATCCACCGGACGAGCCCGTCTTTTGTTTCTGCGGCGTTAAATTTGTTCATTGGGGAGCCTCCATATTTCTACATGATGATTTTGACCGATGGTCATAGAGATGATGGACAAAACCTTGCCCCAGTCGCCGCCTCCGAGACCGCATCCAATCCGATAGGGTATCGCAATCCTTTCGGTTGTCGGGATGACCCTCATGAGCTTGCTCATACAGGTATAGAAGGCGTCATAACTCGTGTAGCGCTCGCCGTTATAGCCGTATCTGTCCTGAGCGAACAGGTTGCATATCGACTGCTCCTTGTCGTTGTGTACGGTGATGATTTGGATGTCACCCAGCAGGACGGAGTGGCCGAGACCGTGCGCCCTGCTGTCCTCCTTACCCCTGTCACAGACCGCTTTATAGTTCTCAAAAACCATGGGGAACTTTTCACGGACCTGTTTCGCCACACCGCTCCCCATTTTCCCCTGGCAGTTCACCTGATGGCAGATGTACTTGGCGTCGGTGGAGAACAGGTCACCGGTCACGAATCGGATGGGCATCAGAATTTACCTCCTGGATAGAGGTTCTCACGGACCTCACGGAGGGTGTACTCCTTTACGAGACGGCCGTTGCGGAAGACCGTCTGAAGCTCGTTGTCAACGCCAGCCTGCTCCCAGGTGAGGCCGTCCTCATAACCGTAGCCGTCCTTTGTTTTGAAAACCCGGCAGCAGCCGCGCTGAGACTTCTTGAAGTGGGCGGTATCGGTCTTGGGGTCCTTGTAAATCATGATGGGATTGCCGTCCTTATCCTCAGCATAGGTGGCCTTGACGGCAATACCGAAGGTGTCGCGGGTGTAGGGCTTGTAGGTCATGGGGCGGGGCGCGGCGGGATGGGATAGCTGGTAACCGTCCAGCTCCCGCGTCTCCAGACACTGCATGGAGAAGGAGCCGACGCCCAGAGAGACATTGCTGATGGAAAATCCCTGCTTACTGAGGATGCTGTAAATCTCCTCGCACCGCTGGGGCGTGATGCTGTCGCCGTAGATGGCCTTGACGTGGGGGTCCAGGACCTTATAGCCCTTGCTGTTCACGGTCCCGCCGAAGGTATCCCAGAGGGAGAAAACCGTCTTGGTGACCACCTCCACCGGGTCGCCGCTGTCGCCTCTGATGGAAATGAACCCATCGTGAGCCAGAATCTCAGGTTTCAGCTTGGGCAGGATGTCATCCACCAACCTCCAATAGTCATAGCTGTCGCTGACCATGGAGAAGCTCTGATGGGGATAGACCTCGGTGAGCAGGCGGCGAATCATGGTCTCCTCATCGCCGTCAATGGCGAAGTTGGAACACATGACGCTGTGCTCGGTGGAGAGGGCGCCGTAGGCCACGGGCTCCTTGGAGCAGTCGCAGTTGTAGTTGTTCTCAAGCCACAAAATCGCCGGGACTGTGGCGGTGTTCAGGAAGCTCAGGCAGAAAGCGGCGGAGCTTTTTGTGGCGGACTCCACGCTCTCCTGACCGCGCATGGAGAAATCGCCCAGAAGCCGGGCGGGCTGAACGGAGTCGTCACAGGTGAGCGCGGCGTACCTGTTGACGATCTGGCGGTAGCGGTACCCCACCTCGGCGGAGACCTGGGTATGCCACATGGTGCAGGACAGCATGGTCTCGATGGAGTTGACAAGCCACACGAAATCCGGGTGGGTGTTGGAAATCTCAATCTGCGGGACATGGATGTTGGTCCGAGTGCCCTCGGGCACGGCCCTGATTTCCAGAGGAAGATAGCCAAGCTCATGGAGCGACCTCAGCCGATGGGTGCCAACGCCCTCCGTGCCGATGGTATTACCCAGGACACGCTTGTACTCGTCGAGGACCTCCTGGAGCGGGCGGCTGAAAAACCACTGGTTAAAAGCGTCGATGAGGTACTCCTTGATGAAGGCTTGCAGGCCGAACATGGCGACCTTATCGGTATCATCCAGGCGGCTCATCCGGGGCGTGTAGTAGGACACCATCTTGGTGAGGCCCTTGGGATACTGGCCGGCGTGGGCCGTTTTGTAAAAATCCAGACACAGGAGCGGGTCGTATTCAATCATCGTTATTCACCTCGAAAACCGTAATTTTGTCGTGGGCGCCTCGGAAGATGCTGTTGGTAGTAAAAACCCGTTCGATGAGGCCGTCGGTCAAAACCGCACCGTCAAAGATCGTGTTCTCACAGTGGGTGACGTAGAGATAGATGTGGCTGGCACCGGCCTCTTTCAAAGCCTTGGCGGTAAAGGTGAAGGTGCCGCCCTTGGAGCAGATGTCGTCGATGATGAGCACGTCACGGCCTTTTACCTTCTCAGGCGTGGTGAGCTCAAGGCGTTCGATTTTTCCGGTACGCCAGTCCCGGTGCTTGATACCGTGAATGTACTCACGCCGGAAAAGCTCGGAGTACCGCTTGGCGGCGCCCTCGTCCGGGTAACAGAAAACCAGGCCATCGGAATTCGGGATTGCCTCAAGCGCCTTGCCGATGTAGAACTCAGGCGTCTCGACCCGGACACGGTCGATGAGGGCAGAGGACACGTTGGAGTGCGGGTCCAAAACCAACACGCTGTTGAAGTGCAGGCTGTTGATGAACGCCGCGAACCACTTGAGGGTGAAGACCTCGGTGTCGGATTTGACCCGGTCCATCCTGGCGTTGGGGATGTAGGGAAGCTCCAAAACCATGTAGCAATCCGGGTCCTTATCACGGATGTGATTGGCAAGGTGCCAGACCGTCATGCACTCGTCCTCGTTGTCGTAAAGCCATCTGATGACGGACCTGAAGACAAAGCCATTAGAGTCGGTGCGGAGCAGGGGAGTTCCATCGGGGAAAGAGGAAGTGCGGACAGGTTCTCCGTTGAAAAAAATCATGGCTCACACCTCCCAATTCGTGATTTGGATTTGGCACATCTGCATGGCACGAAGCGCATTGTTATGGCTCTCCGGTGTGACGCCGGCACAGCAGGAGGCGTCCACGGTGATGGGGACCTCCGGGAAATACGCTTTGAGGATCATGGCGTTGGAGATCACGCAGATGTCGGTACAGAGGCCGACAAGCTCGATGCTCTCGATGCGCGGCTCGGGAAAATACTGGTTCTGGATATCCGCCAGCCAACCGGCCATCTCCACACTGCCGAAGGTGGGCTTGTAGAACTCCTTATAGCCGCCTTGACCACGAAGAGCCATCAGGATTTTATCGTTCAGATTCCAGCCATCGGTGCCCATAAAGCAATGGGGAACGGGGAGCAGACGGCCCTCCTGAGACTTGGCGTAGGTCTCTGACGAATGGGAATCGTATGTGGCGATGATGTTTCCGTCAAAACCCCGGATTTTCTGGACCACACGGGGGACAATGGCCCGGGCCTCCAGGGTGCCCAGGGGACCGGTGATAAAATCGTTTTGCATATCGACGACAACAAGTATCTTCATAGTTTCATCCTTTCTGAATATGTTTCCGCCATATATGGCGGAGTGGAATCTACTTCCCCTCTTTTGTCCCGGCAAAAGAGTGGAAGTAGCAAGGGGAGAAAACCGGCTCAGGGGGATTTCGCGTTTTCCCCCTGAGAACCCCTTTTAAAAACGACCACACAGGGGGTTGCGACCCCCTATGTGGAGAACCCCGGGGGAGGACGCTCGCACGGAAATCTTTGCGACGTCAAAAATCCCACACGATTTTGGCGCGCCAGCGCGGGGAACGTAGGAACGAAGGCCCGGTTAACTGAGCGGTGAGCGGCTAAGCGAGTTAGAAGCAAAGACCATTCGTCAAAGGACGCGCGGATATGAGTGGTCAATGATCGCGATTACCGCCAAATTGCTTTTCTCTTCTTTGAAGCTTTCTTCTCTTTCGTCAACACAAAGGAGAAGAAAGCGTACTTTCCCCGCCCTTGAGGAAAGGGCGGATTTCGGTGCCCTTTGGTAAAGGGCGCCCCCTGCCGGGGTGAGGCTTCGACGTTGTCCTTATGCCGGACGGCGGGTCAGGTGAAGGCCGTCGGCATATGCGGGGCGGAGGCGTTCCGGGATCGAAATAAGAACGGCGATAGCGGTTCTTATTTCGATCTCCGGAAGGCCGAGGTGGGGACGGTGCGGCCCTTTCGCAATCTGCGGAAAGGGATTGCGCCTGGTATGTATGACTGCGCAATCGATTTGCACAACGCCGGGATAACCGGCGGGGTCAAGCGGCTCCGCCGGTTATCAAAAAAGAGGTAAGGAGAAAACCCGTGGGGAAAATGAACAAAACCCACGGATTGGGGCTGGCGGCGGGGATCGAACCCGCGACCTCTCACTTATACTAATATCTATTTAAAAGTAGACACCGAGCGGCGAGGATTTTTCGTGTCAGGCGAGGAAGACGGCGCAGGGAATACCCGCTGGTATTTCCAAGGCGGCTGACAAAGCATGGCGCGAAAAAGGCCGGCGAGAATGTCTTGTTTTAATTAGATATTAGTATTACAAAAGAAAGCGCTCTACCACTGAGCTGCGCCAGCAAAAAGGAGTCTCCGCAGAGACCCCTCCGATTGCGGGCCCCGCAAGCATCCGCAACCTATTACGTATATCTTTCGATATTCAGGGGTATACGCAAGACCCCGCGCCGTTTCGTATACCAACGGGCAAGCTTAGCCCCGGCCGGTTCATGCGCCGGCATGGGGCATATTCGCATCACTCCGGTAAGGGGATAACGCAGTTATAGACGGCGGTGAACCGGTCGTTTACCCGGCGGTCTAAATGATAGTGTCCGAAAAACCACTGCTTGAAACGAAGATCCCAGCGAACCCTCTCCAGGAAGGCGGTGAGGGGATCGCCCTCAAACCAGGGCGACAGCAGCTGGAGGACGCTTTTGGGGGCGCAGTGGGTGATCACATAGTCCACCTCCCAATTGACGGCGTCCAGCGCGTCGATGGCTCTTTCCATCTCGGACCGGGATGGCATTTCCTCCGGCCACCAGGAGACATGCTCGCGGCGGGACGCCCGGTCTACGGAGCTGGCACCGCCCATGACGAAAAATTTCTTACCGTCGATGGTGAGGACCTGGCTTCGCTCCAGATGGTAGAGGCCGGGACAAATCTCCCGGACCGCACCGCCGAATTTATCCGTCAGGGGGAGCTTATAGAGCGCGTCGAAGTTTTCGTGGTTCCCGTCCACAAACAGGGTGGTGAATGTCTTATCGGACATCCATTTTTGCCAATAGCGGTCCTGAGCGCCTCCGTCCCACACAAAGCCGGCGTCGCCGCAGATGATCACGTAGTCGTCTTTTGTCATAGACCGCTGCTGTGGGAAGGACTTTGTGCTCAATTTGTGGGTGTCGATACCGCCGTGGGTATCACCGGTGATGAAAATCATAAAGGGCTCCTTTGTGGATTTCGCCTTGAACCTGGCGGGGGGATTTTTATAATGTGTCCGCCTTATAGGCGGACGGGGATTTGCTTTTCTCTCTTTGGGTCGCCAAAGAGAGAAAAGCAACAAAAGAGAGAAACGACCAGGGGAGGGATTTCGTGTTTTCCCTCCCCTGGACCCCGCCTTAGAAAACGACCACACAGGGGCCGCGGCCCCTATGTGGAGAACCCCGGGGAGCGCTCGCACGGGAGATACCGGGACGTCAAAAATCCTACCACGATCTGCGCACCAGCGCGGCCTGAATAGGACATCACGCCGCATTGACAGAGCTGTAAGCGGCTAAGCGGGTTAGAAGCAGAGGCCATTCGTAACATGGGGCGCGGTGATGAGTGGGGTAGGGTGGTCATACGGGAGACATTTTCTCTCTTTTGAAGCTTTTCTCTCTTTTGTGTTCAACAAAAGAGAGAAAAGCGTATTTTCTCTACCCTTTGATAAAGGGTAGACCCCTTTCGGGGGATCAGAAGTACGATGATCTGACATAGTATAAAGATGAGTCTTACCAGGATGCGATGATTAGCCGTAACGAAGAACTCGGGGTCGGTGAGCTGCGGCATCTGGGCGGTGGGACGCAGGGTGGCTGTGGGTTTCCTGCGCGACCTGGCGCTTCAGGTTCCCTGACATGGCTTTTGACCCTGATTTGGCAGACCCTATAGGAAAGATCGGCACCGGCTCCGGATATGCGAGTCTCTCGTCGTCGAGGTACCTGCCGGGCTCTGAAGCGGCCGCTGCCGCGGCGGGCCTGGGCAGGCTCTATCTTCTCCGCGCTATTTGTCACTTACGCCTTCGGCGGTAAGTACCGCAAGTTCATGCGGTTATACATCACAGTACTTCTTGGGGGACATCTGTTTGTTCAGAGGTTCCCCTATGAAACAGGATTGGTCAGATCCACCGTGATCATACGGCGGACGTCCACCCCCATTTTCTGATTGATATGGCCGACGATGCTGTCGATGGCCTCCTTCTCCACCATACGGCAGAAGTTGAGATTGCCGTCCATCACCTGGACGTCGTGGAGGCTCCAGGAGACGCCGTTCTTCTTGTCCATTATGTAGTTGTGGAGCATGGTCTGGAGCTGGCGTTTGCGCTTGTGGCCGACGGTGATATCGTTGTCCTTGTTGAGCATCAGGCCGAGATTCCAGTTCCTGCCGGAGCGGGAGCCGTACCGCGTCTTGGACGCGTTGATGGTGAAGGGGGCGTTGAATTTCGCCAGGGTGTCTACGATGAATTTCTCCACCGCACGGGGGTCAAAATCGTACCGGGAGGAGACGGTGAAATCGTCGGCGTAGCGGGTGTTGACGAAGGAGCGGCCGTTGAGGTCCCGGAACCCGTGGGAGAGCTCGTAGTCAATGGGAATCATCATCACGTTGGTGACGGTGGGGGAGAAGGGCGTGCCCTGGGGAAGGCCGCCGTGGAGAAACGCCAGATCGAGGGCTTTTTCCAGCTCCTCGCGCCCCTCCGGCACCTTCACGACCTCGCTGAAGGGGAAAATCAGGGAGAGCTGATTCATCACAAATTCCTGCGTGGTGCTTCCGAAGAAGTTGTGGAGGTCGTATTTGCCAAACCACTGGCTGTCGTTGGCCTGATGGCGGCGGACGGCGTCGACTATGCTCCGGCCGCCCACATAGGCGAAGGCGCTGGTGTGGTACAGGGCGTGAAAATCCTGCTCAAAGATCCGCTTCAGGCGGCGCAGGGCGTCCATCAGCTCCGGGACCGGGGCGTCGATCTGGCGCAGACCGCCGCTCTTTTTGGGGATGTGGAAGGAGGTATAGAGATCCTCCCGGCGGGTATCTCGCAGAGGCGCTGTGCTCTCGTTGAAGGCGTGGAGAACGGCAATCAGGGCGGGCACGTCGGTCCGCTCCAAAAGCTTGGGGTTGACGCGATCGAGCTTGTACGTTCTGGTGTTGGTTTCGTTTCTGTTGACGGCCGGCGTGTCCGCCGTGACGCCGAACAAAAATTCCTCCAGAGATATCTGGTGGTAGGATGGGGATTGCTTGACGGTCAGGTAGACCATAGGGCACACCTCTTTTCTATAAGGATTCCGCCCTTATAGGGCGGAGGAATCTACTTCCACTCTTTTGACCCGGCAAAAGAGTGGAAGTAGCAAGGGGAGAAAACCGGCTCAGGGGGATTTCGTGTTTTCCCCCTGAGAACCCCTTTTAAAAACGACCACACAGGGGGTTGCGACCCCCTATGTGGAGAACCCCGGGGAACGCGCGGACGGGAGAATGGTGGTATATCGGGGCCTGCGGGCCCCTATGTGGAGAACCCCGGGGAGCGCTCGCAAGAGAATCGTTGCGACGTCAAAAATCCCACACGATTTTGGCGCACCAGCGCGGGAAACGTAGGAGTAAAAACTTCGTTAACTGAGCGGTGAGCGATCAGCGGGTTAGACGCTTAAGACAATGCGATGACGTCACGCGCGGTGATGAATGGAAAAGGGTTACGATTCCTTTCAAATTGTTTTTCTCTTCTTTGAAGCTTTCTTCTCTTTTGTCAACACAAAAGAGAAGAAAGCGTATTCCCCCGCCCCTTATAAGGGCGGAATCTTATAAACCCCTGACGGGGTGAGTCCGTAACCAACGTTAAGTAAAGTACTATTTGCGATCAGGATTACCAGGGAAGAGGACCTTCTGTGGAGATGCCTTTCTCCGTGGAATAAGCAAGACAATGGTTAAGACTCTATAATACGACGGTATCCGAAGCAACCGTAATGTCTCCGACCAGATCGCGGCGTGCAGAGGCGAAGGCGCCTTGTTCTTCAGGGGTATCCTCTTTCCAGGCTGTTTGTCACTTCAGCCGTCGGCGTGAAGCATCTCTTGCGAGAATAATGCGTTACAGACTATTTATATATTATTTATATATGTATTATTTGGCCGCCGGCAGGCCCAGGAGCCGCAGGAGCTCCTCGTCGGTGCAGACGGGGAGGGGGTGGACGTCGAAGGGGACGACGGTATATGTGCCTAATTCGTCGTCTGTGACCACGGTGTCCGGGGAGACGCGTAGGGTGGGGCGGATACCGCAGGCGCAGCCGGCATAGCAGCTGTCGATATCCCCGACGCTGGACACGATGTGTACGCTTGTTGAACTGCGATTGTTTAACAGAAAATAGGGCATGTAGGTCGCCCCGCCTCTGCTCCTGTGGAGAGAACACCGGTAGGTGGGCTGGGCGCGGACGCCCCGGAGCTTTTTGAAGATGTTGAACCGCTGCTCCCGGTCGAAAACGTCCCGGACAGACAGGAGGCGGACGCGGTCGGAGCACTCCCCACCGGGAACGGTGTAGGTCTGCTCCCGGATGCTGGCCAGCTCGTAGTCCTCGAAATAGTGCAAAAATCCGTAATGGGACTTGTACTCATATTTGGGCCAGCCAGAGAGGTTGACGGTCTCCGGCGGCGTGTCGTCGGGATGGCTCTTGGTGTACCACGTCCCATCGAACGCCTCACTGTTCAGGAACTGGCGGAGATTGGAGAGCTTCCAATCGCTGTTGGGTTCCTTACCGTAGCCGTCGCGTGACGGCTCTTCGGCGTCAAAGCTGAGCTTATCCAGCACCTCCTCGGAGATAAAATCACAGTTTGGCGTGGCCTTTTGCCAGACGATGGGGTCCGGCTCGTCTGTGCTCCGGACACCGTACCGGCCGAGGACGAGCTTGCTGCCCAGCTTCATATGTTTTACGGTCGTCTCCATGGGTCTCACCGCCTTTCCTTATTTCGATCCGATCCCGAGCAGGGACTCGACGGACATGTCGCCGGGTGAAAAATCCGGTGTCTCCACACGGTCCTCAAACATGGAGGCCACCCATGTCCATCGGCCGTAATCCAGGTCGATATCGTAAGTCATGTCGTCATAAACATATGTGATCGTAGCGACACTGCCGCCCAAATCGATCATGTCGCCGTTGACGCCCACATCGGAGCTTCGTAACGAGGGGTAATGCCTGCCATAGGTGAGGTCATCCCGGATGAGGACGGTGTCGCCGACTTGATATTTACGCACGGTTTTACCCCCTTTCCCCGAGAAGCGCCCCTATGGGCATGTCGCTGGCCATGAAATCGGGGGCGTCTCTTTCGAACATGCCGTCGACCCAGTTGAGAAGGCCGCCGTCAAGATCGATTTTGTATTTCCCGAAGCAGCGTGTGACGCGCGCGGTTTGTCCGCGGTATGGCAGCATCGACTCAACAACGATATCCGACGCCGGCTCGTCGCCCTCCATATAGTAACGCGCGTCCTCCTCCAGATCCTCTCTGATGCGGACGGTGTCGCCGGGGCTGTAGAGATAGACTTTAGGCCGCATACGCGCACCCCCTTTTTAAAAAGCGTCTGTAGTAAAGTGAAACGCGTCCGCCAGGATCAGCTTCCGAAGGCCCTTCCCGTTCCAGAAGTTTACGAAATTGCTGACGCCAAGGGCGCAGATGACCCAGATGGTGGAGCACACGGACAAGGTCACGTTGCAGGCGGACACGGGTGTCTCCGCCTTGGCCTCCTCGTGGGTGAAATCCATGGAGTTCAAAAAATCCTGTTTCATTTTGTAGTCCGACCAGTCGGCGGCAAAATGCTGGGCGTCCTCCAGGCGGGTGCGGAAGTCGAACATGGCCTTGACGTAGGGGCTGTCCAGGTGGCGCTCCACGATCCGGCGGCGAAGCTCGATGTTGTCCACGCACAGGAAGACGTAGCCGCTGAGCTGCTGTCCGTCCCAGCCCTCCGGCTGGAGCTTCAGGCCGTCCACGATATCCGGGTTGATCTCGGTGAGGATATCCGCCAGGGCGTCCACCTTGGGCTGGCCCACATCCTTCTGGCGGAACATCTGATTGGCCAGGTTTTTCGGCTCCACCACGTCAAAATCCCACAGGGTCATCTGGGTGACGCCGTACCGGGCCAATAGAGACGCCACCGTGGAGCCCACGGAGCCGCATCCGACAATGTGGACGCGGGCGTCGTCCTTCTCCGGCTGGAAATACTCGTAGCATTTGGAAAGATCCATCCGATCACCTCCCACTGTGACTGCCGTAGGGCCTGCCGAACTCGTCTAAAAACTCCTGCACGTCCATATCGTCCGCGCCGTACCAGCCGGCGCCGATCTTGCTCTTTTTCTTCTCCTTGCCGGGCTTCTTATCGCCGAGGGCCGCCGGCGCTGTGTCCTTTCCGGAAGGCTTAACGGAGCCTGAGGCCGGGGTCACAGGGGCGGACGCCCCCAGGGAACTTACGGGGGACTGGTGAGGCGGGGCCCCGTTATAAGAACCTCCGTAATAGCTCCCGGAGTAGGATCCGCCGGAGTAGGCGCCGCCGTTATAGTAGCTGTACGGCTTGTCGGCCACCATGCTCTTGGCGTCCTTGATGAACGCGTCAAAGCTTACGGCGGCGTCCCGGATCTGCACCTCCACGTCCCTGTCCTCAAACAGCACGTTCTCACGCATATCATAGACGCGGATATCGTGGCTGAAGGACTTGTTGTAGATCATGAAGATATAAAAGCTGTCGTCGTTCAGCTGGGAGAGGATTTCCTCCTGATGGGTGAGGTCGGTGGCGGAGGGGTTGGTGGCCATACGGACGTGGCTGTGACCCTGCATACGGATATTGCCAAAGCGCTCGTCCTCGGCGTTCTCCATCAGCCACTTGGCGTATTTCTCCGGATCCATCTCCACCGTGGCGGCGGACACGGACTGGGGATAGACCAGGATATCGGTGATGAGATACCCCATCTTGCCGTCCGGGGCGTCGGTGCGGACGGCCACGCCGTGCCAGGCTACCTCCTTGTCAAACTCCTGCAACAGCAGGACCATTTTCGTCCACGCCTCGCCGGTGAAATACACCACGGCCTTCCGGCCGTCGGCGGCGAAGGTCTTGGTGAAGGTCAGCTTGCCGTCGGTGAGGCGGACGTTTTTGAGATATTCCTGCAGCTCCTGACAGCATTTTTCCGCGTACTCCGGGGTGATCCTGATCGTTTTGCTCATGCGTTTTTTCCTCCTTTTACCCATTGGCGTTACATTTTCTTTTCCTGCGCCTCAAGCCACTTGATGGCCTCCAGAGGCTCGACGGCGCTCCCGTCGGGAAGCTCGATACACGCGCCGCTCCAATCGTTCGTACCGTAAAGGTTGGCCATGAAGTTGCGCATCACGGTGGAATCGCCCCAGTTCAGGTTCTGAGCGGAGGCGACGCACTGCTCGATGGCGCCGATGTAGTCGTTCTTTTTCAGCAGATTATTGATAACGGGGACATGACCGCTCATGCAATGGAACATGTCGATGTGCGGGTTGGGCATGTACCCGGAAAATTCGGGCGTGGGGAAGGCGTGGTTTGTCAGAGCCGTGACGCCGTTGCGGGCGGAGAGGCGGAAGGCGGCGCAAATGCGGAGCTTCAGCTTCTCGTCCAGGAAAACGGCCTTGAGCAGCTTGACCATGCGGGCCGGGGCGATGGCGGTATACTCGTTTCCGCTGCGGTCGATGAAGACGTAGCTGTTCTTGTTTTTAAGGACGCGCTCCACGGCATCCCTGTCGTAGTAGGCCAGATACCCCTTGACGGAGAAGGTCACATCCGTGTCGTAGACCTCCTCCAGATAGAGGCGCTTGTTCCCCAGGAAATACTCCATGACCTCGGAGCCGCCGGCCGTGCCGGAGGCGATCTTCTGCTCCAGCCCCATCAGCTTGACGCACAGATCGTTCCGCTTTGCGAGAAGCGTCTTGATGTTGTTGTTAAATTCGTCGATACGGCTGTCGGTGCTCTTCAGGTCGGATCGGGCGCGTTCCAGCTCCTGACGCTCAAACTTGCTCTCAAACCCGGAGAGCAGACTGCGGATCCTGGCGCCCCGGAAGTCGTAGTTTTTGGCCAGCTTTTCAAGGGCGGCCTGATAGGCGGCGGGTTCCTTCTCCATAAAGGCGTGCAGGAGGCCGTTTTCCTCCTCGGTGATCCCGTCGTCGGGCTTGAAATACCAGGGGACGGAGGGCAGGATGGCCAGCTGGAGATAGTGCATCCTTTTGGTGTCCATGTTTTCCACGAACAGGACCGTATTTTTTCTTTCCTCGTTCAGGAAGCAGACAACGGGGAAGGATTTTCGGAAGAAGGCCGTGATGATATCGAGCCTTGTATACCCGGCGTACACCTCAGTGAACTTCTCCTCCATGGTTTTCATGGTCTGGAGGTTGCCCTCCGGATCGCCCCGGAGGTTGTGGATGGCGAACATCCCACGGGTACGGCCGTCGCCGGGGTTAAAAGCGCCGCAGACGGCGCTGACGATATCCCGTTTGGAGACTCCGTCCAGATCCGCTTTTCTGAATCTGGAGGAGGTGTAGGAGAGTGAGACGGAATCTCCCTCCTTGAGGCGGGGCGCCAGCAAAGCCCTCATGGAGGCCAGGAAGGAGACATCTCCCAAAATGGGAGAGCCGGAGATGTTTTCGAAAACCCCTGCGGCGGCGGTGCTCGTGAAGGGTGTTTCCGTGATGGTGGTTCTGAACATATTGACACCTCACCTGTGAATTAATTTTTTCCGCCACGCCTTGGCGGAGGGACGCCAATACCCTGGCGGGGGTTTTATAAGGTTTCCGCCCTTATAGGGCGGAGGGATTTGCTTTTCTCTCTTTGGGTCGCCAAAGAGAGAAAAGGCAACAAAAGAGAGAAAGCGACCAGAGGGGGGCTTTCGCGTTTCCCCCCTCTGGACTCCCCCTTAAAACGACCACACAGGGGCCTGCGGGCCCCTATGTGGAGAACCCCGGGGGAACGCCCGCACGGGAGCTTTCCTACAACGCCGTACGGGCCGCCGCCCACGGCGGCCCATGAATTTCCGCCGCATTTCGTATAACGAACCCGTACGGGCCGGACACCCGGCCGGCCCGACGCACCGTCGAATTTCCCACACGCCCCATTCAAAAGGCTGCGGCTTCGCCGCCATTGAATTGGCGGGCCGCCAAGAGAGGCGGCCCCTACGGGTGCGTTGTTCGATAAAAATGCGGATTCGATACACGGGCCGGCCGGTGTCCGGCCCGTACGGAAGGGAATTCGGAGATTCGGCGTGTGGGCCGATGTGGTCATCGACCCCTACGGATGGCACAATCACAGCCGCACCAGCGAGGGTTAAATAGGAACGAAATCTTTAATAATAGAGCTGTGAGCGGCTAAGCGGGTTAAACGTAGAGACCATTCGTCACAAGGGGCGCGGTGATGAATGGGACGGGGTGCGACTACTGCCCATTGTTTTTCTCTTCTTTGAAGCTTTCTTCTCTTTTGTCAACACAAAAGAGAAGAAAGCGTATTTTCCCCACCCTTTGGTAAAGGGCGGGCCGCCCCTCGCGGGGCGAGGGGTCAGGCATTGTCAGCCTTGACGATGTTGTAGAGGAAGCACTTCTCGGTGATGCCGAAGTCGGCAAAGGTCTTGTCCAGGTCGCCGGCCTTCAGGGGGCCGCCGTCCAGGGTGGTCATGCCACGGGTGTAGTCCACGCCGTTGTCCTCCAGGGCGGAACGGAGGGTGGTGTGGGCGTCGATGATGACGGTGGTGCGGTTAGCGTTATTTCCTACGGTGACACTGATCATGATGATTTCTCCTTTAATTCAAAATATTTTTGGGGGCGAGAAGCCCTTAAATTGTGACGGATTTTACGGGAATACGAAAAATCCCATCCGGGAAAACCCGGATGGGACTGGGCGCTGCGGCGCGGCGTCGCGCGTTCCGCGACGTCGCACTCAGGCGATGGTGATGTTGGCCTTGACGGCCTCGCGGTCGGCGGCCACGGCGGCCACGGCGTCGGAGATCTGGGCCTCCACCTTCTCCAGAGCCAGGACGGCGGAGCCGTACTTGTCCGCCACGGCGTCCTTGATGTCGGCGGCGCCGGTAGGAGCAGGCAGGGTGACGGTGGCCAGGCGCTGGTCGTCGTGGGTGACGCCGCCGAAGCTGATGCCGTAGGGGCTGACGGAGCCCTCGCCGGTGGTGGAGCCGATCTTGAAGGCGGCGACCTTCTTGCCGTTCTCGTTCTCCTCGTACAGAGTGAGAGCGGAGGGGCGATACTTCTCCAGGGTCTTGATGTCCTCCAGGGTCTGGGTGCTGGTGATGACGACCGCGTCGCCTGCGATAGTGATTCTTGCCATGATACTACATCCTTTCATTTTTTGGGCTGTGCCCATTTTTTTATGTACCCTTTGGTTGGTTATCCGCCCACGCCGCGGGGAGGCAGGGCCGTGTGGGCATAAAATCTGGCGAAGGCCTTGCGGCCTTCGCCAGATGGAAGGAGACGTGCAGCGTCAATGCCTGAATTTTGCGAAATTCAGGCATTGACGCCTGCCGTTTTGCTCCGCGCACGGCCCGCAGGACCGCACACTCCGCAAAACAAAAGGGATTTTTCCCGACGTGCGTGCCGCCGGGAAAATATTAAATGGTTTGGTTTTGAAAAACTCTATTACATTTCGGAGTACGGGTACTCCTCGTAGTATTCGCCGCCGGTGTCGTCGTTGATGAGGTACATGGGGCGGTAGACGGAGACGCCGAAATCCATGGCCAGTATCTCGCAGACCCTATCGAGAAAATCGGCCACGTCGCTGCCCATGAGGTCGTCAACGCTCTCGCGGGGCGTCCCCAAAACAGTCTCCAGGTAGTCATAGGTGGCCTGGAGGAGCTCGTCGTCCCGTTCGTACATCTCGTCCTCGATCTCCTGGCGGGTCTTCGGGCGGGGCTCGTCCTCTTCCGGGTCCTCCGGGACGTCGTCGAACCGCTCGCCGCCGCCGTCCACCGCGACGGGGAGAAGATACTTCACATACAGCCTTTTGGCGACGGATGTGCTGTCGTCTTGGGAGACGGCGGACGCCTCGCACAGCTTCTGATCGCCGCGGTAGACCTCGAACAGGGGCAGGCCCTTTTCCTCCGTCAGATAGACGGCGTTTTTTGTATCCTTATTTTCGGCGACCAGAACCGTCTCGTCCTTGAGACGCTTCCGGTTTTTGGCGAAAAACTGCCAGACCTCAGTGGGCGGCACGTGGATCTTAGCGCCCATAGCGGCACCTCCTTTTGAAATATTCGGACGCCCTCTCGACGGAGAGGGGCTTTTGGTAATACAATACCACGCGATCACTCCTTTCCAAACGCGAAAAAGGGTTTCGATGGGCATGTCGGAGGCCGGAAAATCCCCGCTGTCGGCGGGGGCGGGGCCTTGGAACATTTTATCCGTCCAGCTCCAGAACCCGTCATCCAGGTCGATGCGGTAACGGCCGCTCTGCGTAAACCCGGTGACTGTGGCGGTCCTTCCGCGCAGGCGGGTCATTTCCCCGGTCGTGCCCGCGGCGTTACTGCCATCTGCCATAGGGTAGACTCCGGAACACGTAAGATTGTCCCGGATCTTTACGGCGTCGCCGATGCTGTATAACACAAGACCGCCTCCTTACACGATGTCTATTTTCGATTTTACGTAGTCGCGCTCAAAGGGCGTGATGCGCTTTACGAGGGCGGCCTGCTGGGCCACGGCGTCGCGCATGAGGCGGTTATTTTCATCGATCTTGCCGTTGATACGGCTCATGATGTCCCGCAGGGCGTCGTTGGAGTTGTTCCGGCACTGTTTCCGGATGCGTGAGCGCCTGTATTTGTCGCGCTCCCAGCGGGAGAGCCAGACCCGGAACTTCCGGTATTCCGGCCACGGCATGACGATGAGGTAGTTCGTATGGCTGAACTTGTGCTCGTCCCAATCGGGGCTGTACATCAAAAGCTCGTGACTGCCGACGGCGCAGGAGCTGAAGCCGGCCCCGTCCAGGGTGGCGTAGACGGAGGCCAGGGCCTTGCAGGTGGAAAATTCCTGAAACCGCAACGACGTTTTCGCGTCGCCCACCTCAAGGGCATAGCTCAGGAAGTCTATGACGGCGCAGGACAGCGCCACGCAGAAAACCACCGCGGCGGCAATGTAGAGGAAGGTCAACGGTCATCAGCTCCTTCGGTATTTTTCATACTGCATGTCAAAAACTCCATCAGCTCGGCATCGGACGGCGGATCGAACACGGGCTCCTGGATACGGGGCAGATCGCTGAACAGATAGACAGCGTCCACACCGGGGTCATCCATAAACTCGGACACGCTCGTACCCATGAAATAGTCGATCTCGCCGTCTGAGTAGAGGTAATACCCTGTGTAAAACTTCGGTTTCCAACGGTCACACATATCGCGTATATCCTCTGTACCAGGCCAATAGTAACCGGTGCGGGACAGGGCGTCGCACAGCTCCTCGGCCTCGTCACGCGTTGTGCAGACGATGCAGACACATTCTTTGGAATTTGTGATCGCGTCAAGGTCGATCATGTGGGCACCTCCTCTCCTGGCTCCTGCACATAATAGAGAAAGCATCTGTGCGTGATCTTATGATCGGCGAAGGTTCTGACAAGATCGGCGGGGAACAGCTCCGTACCGTCCAGGAAGATTTTGCAATGGGCGCAGTCGATGCCCAGCTCTGTCAGGAAGGAGGCCACTGTTCTGTGGGCGTAGACGGCATAGGTCCGTCTGACGCGCTCATCGCCAACGGTCACGGAGACCATATAGGAGGCGCCCTTCAGGAAAATCTCCCGCACCCTCGGCCAGGGGAGTACGGAGGGGTCGTCGGAACTCCTGCATCTGGAAAACTCGATACCGTGGTCGTAGAAGAGATCGACGGGGCAGTTGCAATCAAACATGTCGCCGAGCATGGAGGACCCGGCGAGGTGACGGCTGGCCGTCACGCCATACGGGACGCCGTGACGCCTGAGAAGGAGCATGGCCTCGTCAAGCTCCGCGTTATTTGCGCAGAGGATCCTCAGCTGATGGCTTTTGAAGCCGCGAAGGATATCCCGGGTCGTGTCATATCCCATCAGGGCGCCTCCTTTCCAAATCCGAGAAGCTCTGCAAGCTCACCGTTGGAGGCGGGCTCGAAGCTTTCGCCATCGGTGTAAACATCCGCGAACATATAGAAGCAGTACTCCGTACGGGACCGCAGAGATTCCTCAAGGGATTGACCGGCCTCTCTCAGATCATCCCTGTCAATTCTGTTGTAAGTAACATATTGACGGCCAAGGCTGAACGATAAATAACAGTTATCACGCCAGTAGTTGATTGCGGTGACATCATGGCCGGTTTGCCAGCGGTAGCCGGCTCTCTCCAGCTCCTCGGAGCAGGCCGCGTACTCCTCGCCGGTGACGCATACGATCCCGACGGTTTTCGCGGATGCCTCTTTCAGGGATTCGAAATCTATCATATATGCGCGGTCACCTCCGGTCAAAAACTCGACTATGTTTTGAACATTCCCGGCACGGCCTGACGAACGGTCGGTTACACGACGCCTCGACACTGTCAGTTGGTCGGCGTCGCCACCATGCGGCGACCGCACGCCTCTCCCGCCCCGCCTTCCGAACGAAAGGCCGCACCGAAAACACGGTTGTTTAACCACACCGCCCGTGCGCCGGCGGCAACCGTTATTTTATTTAAAGGTGTGGCAAGCCCCATATGCGGTAAAAACCATCTGTGTTCAGCGCACTCAATTCCCACAGACGCGGCCCGTTTCCCGCGCATGGCGGGCTGTGGAACCGTACATCTTGCACCAGGGGCCGGAATCGAACCGGCGTAGTAATGGGCTCTAAAGAGCGCTCTACCGACTGAGCTGCCCTGGCATGGCCGGCCGGTGGAATCCGGCCGTATATAAATCAACCCCCGGACGTACGTCCGCCGGAGACCCGTGC
Organism: uncultured Lachnospiraceae bacterium; assembly: GCA_947626795.1. Taxonomy (GTDB): domain Bacteria; phylum Bacillota; class Clostridia; order Lachnospirales; family Lachnospiraceae; genus Petralouisia. The sequence continues at coordinate 4,250 of CANQTH010000031.1, read as the reverse complement.
CCGGAGACGACTACCGGCCTTGAAAACCGGCGCTCTGCGGGGCGGGATGGGGACGGGCTCGTTTGTCTGAGGGTTGCGGCCAACCTTAGCCGCTGTGTATTTTACCTCGAAGGTCCCGAATCCGGCCAGCCGGACGGCTCCTCCGGACTCCAGGACCGCCGCGACGGATTCCGTGGCGGCGTCCAGGCATTTCCCGGCCAGCCGCTTGGAGACGCCGGCACGGGCGGCGATATCGCCGACAAATTCCTCCCTGTTCACGCGGCGCCGTCACTTCCTTCCAGCTCCTTTTCGGCCTCGTGGACGGTGTCGGCGGAAAACAGGAATTCGCCGCCTCGATACACCTCAATATGGCCGTGGACCCAACGAAACTCGCAATTTTCCATTGGCGCACCTCCCGGATTTGGGCATGAAAAAACCACCGGCAGGAACCGGTGGTAAACTGAAAAATCCGATATGAAATTTGCGGCTCAGCCGAGCGGGACAAGCAGACCGTGGAAGGTGAGGGACATTCTGACCTTCCCGTTTGCCAGGGGCAGGATCTCCGTGCTGGTGGCGAAGGACACGGCCTTTGTAAACCCGTCCATATCCGCGATCTCCAGGGGAACGCCCTCCACGCGGACCACGCCGACGCTGGGCTCCAGCTCGTGCTGTTTGCAGACGATCGTGGCGTCGCAACCGGTCTGCCGGAGGACGCGCTTGATCATTGCGCCGGAAAACCGGAGCTGTTGGACGCGGAGCGGGTTGAGGATGGAGACTTCGGGACGCGGCAGAGATTGCAGATACTCGATCAGCGCGTCTACCTCGGCGAAATCCTCGCCGTCAAACTCCTCCTCGTCAAATTCCTCTTCGAACTCTTTGGGCTCGCTCAAATAATCACCTCCATGGTTAAACGGGTTTGATATCGGTTTGGTAAACCCTCTTACAGTATAGTCGGAACAGATCCGTATGTCAATTGTAGATTTTCAACGCCTGTTATCAAACCCGGCACTCTGCGTTTCTCACGCGGGCTTGTGACCGCCGAAGGCCGCATTACGGGACTTTGAAAAATCCGATAGGGGAGGGCCGCCGGGGGCGGCCCGCACAGTCAGACATGGATACAGTCGCCCGGCTGGACGCTGGCGAATAGGGAGGTATGGACGGTACACAGGAGGGTATCTCCGCAATATTTTGTGGAACCACGGGGGATGCGGGGCCTTTCCACCCATAGGCTCACGGTGTCGGATTCGGGGCTGTTATCTCTGGAAGCCCAGTTGGCACCGGCGACGCGCATAAACTCCGTCTCCCTGTCGTTGAGCCATTTCCCGCATACGATATTGCTTGGGTCGGCGATCATTGCTGACAGACCATCTTCATCGCAGAGCTTGCCCCAGCTTTCCGGGGACGTTTTCCGCTGCCTGCGGCCGTTGTGGATCCGGTAGGTTCTTCCGTCTTTCCACCGAAATTCCTCGTCGTCCAAAACGCCCAGGAGCTTTGCCAGATTGGACTGCTTTTTGGTCTTGCTCATTTTATCTCCCTCCTCCGGAACGATGATATATCCCATGCGCCTTGCGGCGTACATGGGCATTAAATCGCACAAATTCATACAGGATATAGGCCATCCGCTGTTATAAAACGAGATCTGGCACGCCGTGCAGACGTATCCCGCGTCTTTTTTATCTTTCAGGGGGCAGTAAGATTCCCGCGCCGCCTGTATATCGGGAAAAATCCTGCCGGTTTTCGGATCCTTGATTGGCAACGCTCACACCTCTTTCTTTGAAATCGCGCGTTTAGCAAACCGGGGTTTTATCCGCTTTCCAAAAAAACTCGCAGACCGCTGCGTTCAATCCATGACGGCCTTTTTCGTGAAAACCAGATAGACGCCAAGGGGGATAACCAAGACGGCGGCGGTGCCGTCCGTATCCTCAAGGGAGGAGCCGGTGGAGGCGATGAGCAGGAAGACAAGGCCGATGAGGATGAGGCAGATTCCCGCAAACCGCTGCTTTAAAAGCCCGTTTCTTTTCATGATACCACCGCCTCAGATGGTTACGAAAGCCGTGTGACCGCATCCCCATTGGACGAAGACCCGATGGGCGATCGTGTTGCCGATGATGGTGACGCCGTTGGAGCACCGGGCGATATGGCGGCCGTCCTCGTGGGAGAAGGACGCCTTGCAGCCGGCGCTTTTGACCAGATGGCCGACGCGCTTACAGAAAACCTCATACGCCATAAGACCAGACCCCCTCAGACCCGATAGAGCACTTCTTTGTGCGGCGGCGATTTTGCGCGATTTTGGCGGACCATACTGCATTTTTGCCCTTTCCATTGCTCTCCATGCTCATACCTCCTTTTGGCTTTATGGCGGTTTTGAAAGATTCCACCGACCGCCCTTTGGGGCGGTTTCGTCGTAATTTTCAACGACTCATCAGGGCGGATATAAGGAGGACCACTGTGACGGATATGGCAGACCACTGCGTTCAGGCGGCGGTGGGGGCGACCTTTTTGGCGGATTTCGCGGACTTGGCGGCCTTGGGGGCATCGGCGGGCTTGGGGGCGTCGGGCTTGGCGGGCGTGGTATCCACCACATTGGCTCTTGTGGCGGGGCCGGTCTTTATCTCCTTGGACTCGATATCGTAGGGCTCGCCAGTGACGATGTGATGGCAGACCTCAGCCATATAGCCCCGCATGTATTTGTGCGTGGCGCAGGCGACCTTCAGGGCGTTTCTGCTCTTCTTGCTGTAGATATAGAGCAGGAAGTTGACATCGTGGGATGTGGCCTTATAGCCATCGCCCAGCATAGCCGTGACCGCCGCTTGGACCGTGCGGAGGATATTGGTCTTGCTGGTGGGCGTTTTGCCCATGTCGATATCGCGGGCGATGGCCGACATGGCGTAGCTGTCGCTGAAGCTCTTGGGATCCCGGCCCAGACCGATGGCCCGGTCGACCGTGAGCAGAAAGTTGATTTTCTGGATGACATCGACCCAGTGTTTATCGGCGCCGATGCCGCCGGCGGCGGTGTGGAGCTTATAGAGGTCGATATCCCGCTGGCGATGCTCATTCAGGATCCGGACGGGGATTTTGACGGGCCCGTCGCCGGTCATCTCGTCCTTAACGCCGATTGTCTCAAACTTGAGCCGTTTGACGGCCTCCAGCATGGGGCTGCCGGTGGCGATGCACTCAGCAAAGCAGGCGTCACGGGCCAAACCCGTGTACTCATTGACGGCCTGCTCCGTGTCCATATCGACACGGCGGATATCGTCCAGCTTGCCCTCACCCTGATTGAGCTCGTTATACTTGAGAACCAAAGCAGACACCTGCGCCTTGAGCTCGGCCATTCTGGCGATGCGTTCTTCGTTTGTCATTTTTGAGAAACCCCTTTCAAATAATTTGAGCGGTTTATCACTCAATGAAGCGCCGGAATGGAAAACTCCACTCCGGCGCTCGATCAATGATAAACCCGGCGGGCGTCTCCGGCCCTGCATTTCGGCCTATGGGCGCGCTTTGCCCCATAGACGCCGTTGCAGTATCCCTCGGAGAAAATACCGTTTCTGATATCGCTCGCTCAGGTGAAAATTCTTGTTTTCATGGTACTTGCCCTCATCTGGCTTTCAAGCTTAATGTCCGCCAATGAAACTCCTCGGAATCTCATTGATAAAGCCGAACACCCTTGGGTGCCGGCGTCAGACGGCTTTACTTGCCATTTGTGGACTTTTCCACATAGCCATCCGTTACGCAAGCCGCGCTTAGGTTCATAGGCACAAACCTCCGGGGATTTTCACAATCTCGAACCTACGGCCTAACTCCGTAGCACCGGCGACGGGCGGATTTACCGACCAAACCTTGCTTTATAGTCCGCAAGGTGGACACGTCTGAGATATACGGCCCTCAGTGGCCACACCACGTCCGGGATTAGCATAATGCGTGTTTACCCTGTGGTGCCCCCTCTGCGTTATACGGGCTTGGGACCGTTCAATGGCAATTACCATTGAGCCGCATTAGGCGAGGGCTTTGCCCTCACAGGGATTCCCCATATTCTGCTTCAAATTCCTCAGCCAATTCGATGCCTGCCGGATCCTTGGGATTGACTGCGAGGATGGCCTCGATGGCCCGTCTTGTCATTTCCTTGACGTTCTGATTTTCGCGAATCTTTTTTGCGATATCCATTTTGTGCTCCTTTCGTCTTTGCCTTTTGGCTTTGACTTCCCGTCAGCTACTGTCGGAAAGGGGACGGCAAGGCCGTCCAGGACTTCACGTCCAGGACTTCCCGTCAGCTA
>CANQTH010000030.1 GCA_947626795.1 uncultured Lachnospiraceae bacterium | reverse complement strand
AACAATACAAAGAACTGTGCAAAACGCTGAAAGTGATATTTTGCATTAAAAGCATGACATTTAATGCTTGACTTTTTTAATTTCGTAAAAATTGAAAATAACTCTTGCCATTTGGCATGAACGTGTGCTATAATAAAGTCACTGGGGCATTAGCGCAGTTGGGAGCGCGTTACATTCGCATTGTAGAGGCCACGGGTTCGAATCCCGTATGCTCCATTCTTTTTAAGATAAGCGGGCCGCTTTCATTTTTGACGATCGGAAACCCGCGCTGGATTTATGGACGTGATGCATTCACGTTCTTTTTCTTATCATGAGAAATTCCGTCAAATTTCCATGAAGCAAAATCTAAGCGGACGCGCGGCTCGCAGAAAGGAACTTTGATATGATAAAAGGAAGAAAGAGAAACTTATTTTTGCTGCCCTGCGTATGCGCCTTTTTGGCCGCTCTTTTCCTGTGCATGGGAAAGACGACCGCCCACGCGGCGACGCCGCTTGAGAAATGGGGGCGGCTTTCAGTGTCCGGCACGGATATCGTGAATGAAAAGGGGAAGCCCGTGCAGCTCAAGGGCGTCAGCACGCATGGGCTTGCGTGGTATCCGCAGTATGTCAACAAATCCTGTTTTAAGAGCTTCCGCAAGATGGGAGTGAACGTCATCCGCCTGGCGTTTTACAGCGACCCGAACGCGGGCTATTCCAAGAGCCTGTACCCGACGGTGGAAAAAGGCGTGAGATATGCGACGGAGCTTGGGATGTACGTCATCATCGACTGGCATATCCTAAGCGACGGCAATCCAAAGACTTACCAGAAACAGGCGCTTTCGTTCTTCAATTACTTTGCGAAGAAGTATAAGAAGCAGAAAAACGTCCTTTATGAGATCTGCAACGAGCCGAACGGCGACGTGACGTGGGAGAGGGACATCCGCCCGTATGCCAATAAGGTGATAAAAAAGATCCGGAAGCACGACAAGAAAAATATCATTATCGTCGGCACGCCGACCTGGTCGCAGGACGTCGACCTCGCGGCGCAGAAGCCGCTGAAGCAGAAAAATATCGCCTATGCGCTCCATTTTTACGCGGCGACGCATACGGGCTGGCTGCGCGACAAGCTGTCGGCGGCGCGCGGCATGGGCCTGCCGATCCTGGTGACGGAATTTAGCGTGTGCGACGCGTCCGGCAGCGGGGCGATCGACGGCGCGAGCGGGACGGCATGGATGAAGCTTTTGAAGAAATACAAGATTGGGTATGTGGCGTGGAACGTTTCCAATAAAAATGAGACGTCCGCGCTGATCCGGCCGGACTGCCGGAAGACGAAGGGGATCAGGAAGGGGGATCTGTCGGCGTCCGGGAAATGGATCGCGAAATGGTGGAAAAAGTAGCTCCGCAAGGATGCGGCATATAGGTTCTAAGGACAAAGGCGTTCTACAGCGGCAGGGCGCTTTTTGCTATTTTACGCAGGACTCGCAGGCGAGCCCTGGGCTGAACTGTTGCGGCTCGGATCTTGAGCGCCGTAGCGTGAAAACATGAGAAAGGAAGGAAAAGCGATGCGAAAACCAATGATCGGGCTGATCCCGTTAGTGGATGAAGAGAGGCAGAGTTATTGGATGCTCCCGGGCTATATGGAGGGGATCGGGCAGGCGGGCGGGATTCCCGTCATGCTCCCGCTGACGTCCGGGAAAGAGGAATTATGGCAGATCGCGGAGGAAATGGACGGGTTTTTATATACCGGAGGGCAGGACGTCTCTCCCGATCTGTACGCGCAGGAACGCTCGGAAAAATGCGGCCCATGCTGCAGCGGGCGCGATGAGATGGAGGCGATGTTATTTCGGATGGCGTATGAAAAGGACAAGCCGCTTCTTGGGATATGCCGGGGCATACAACTGCTCAACGTCCTCATGGGCGGGACGCTGTATCAGGATCTGCCCTCGGAGCATCCTTCGGATATAGGGCATCATCAGCCGCCGCCCTATGACGCGCCAACCCATTCCGTAAATCTGGTCGAGCATAGCCCGCTGCATGAGCTGCTGCAAAAGAAAACCCTGATGGTGAACAGCTACCACCATCAGGCGATCCGCGTGTTAGCTCCGAAACTGCTCGCCATGGCAATCTCGGAGGATGGCCTGGTCGAGGCGGCATGCGTCCCGGAAAAGAGCTTTATCTGGGGAATACAGTGGCATCCGGAATTTTCGTATCGGACGGACGAAAGCAGCAGGACGATCTTTTCCGAGTTTATCCGGAAGGCAAAAAGGGAGGGCTGATCGGAACCGTTTTGCTTTGCATGGAAGATTGCAGTTTATAACTCCCGATGGCAAAGAATATACAAAAATTGAATACGCGTATTATCTTATGGCGAAAGCGGCGGGAATAGAAATGAGCGAATGTCGGCTGCATGAAGAAAATGGAAGGGCGCATTTTATGACGAAGAGGTTTGACCGCGAAGGCGCTAAGGGGGAAAAGCTTCATATGCAGAGCCTATGCACGATCGCGCATATGGATTTCAATTTGCCGAGAACGTATTCATATGAGAAAATTAGAGCTTTCCCATGGCGGCTTTTTGCAGTTATATCAAAGAATGGTGTTTAACGAGTATGCGAAAAATTATGATGACCATACAAAGAATATAACATTTTTAATGGACAAAAAAGGCGTATGGCATTTGGCGCGCCGCATATGACGTGACATTTTCTTATAACAAAAACAGCACATGGGTAAGCGCGCATCAGATGCTCATAAATGGCAAGGCGGATAAAATTACAAGAGAGGATCTTCTGCAGGCCGCAGAAAGGATCGGAATAAAAAAGATTTTTAAGGCGTTAAATAAAGAAGACGTGAAAAGACGTGAAAAGATGCAGAAAGCGCATTGCTTCTGCATCTTTTTTCCTGTATAATAAAAATATCCATGCAATTTTTCAAGATACGAGGAGGAGCGATATGTCTCAAAGAAAAGATATCCACAAAGTACTGATCATCGGTTCCGGCCCGATCATCATCGGGCAGGCGTGCGAGTTTGACTATTCCGGGACGCAGGCGTGCAAGGCGCTTCGGAGCCTGGGATATGAGATCGTGCTGGTAAACTCGAACCCGGCGACCATCATGACGGATCCGGAGATCGCGGACGTCACCTATATCGAGCCGCTCAATGCCGCGCGCATGGAGCAGATCATCGCGAAGGAAAGGCCGGACGCGCTGCTGCCGAACCTCGGCGGGCAGTCGGGCTTGAACTTATGCTCTGAGCTTGCGAAGAACGGCGTTTTGGAGAAGTACGGCGTGCAGGTCATCGGCGTGCAGGTGGACGCGATCGAGCGAGGGGAGGACCGGATCGAGTTTAAGCATACGATGGACAGCCTTGGGATCGAGATGGCGAGAAGCGAGGTCGCTTATTCCGTGGAAGAGGCGGAGAAGATCGCGGATGAGCTGGGATATCCGGTCGTTTTGCGTCCGGCCTATACGATGGGCGGCGCGGGCGGCGGGCTCGTGTACAACGTGGAAGAGCTAAGGACCGTCTGCGCGCGGGGGCTGCAGGCGAGCCTGGTCGGGCAGGTGCTGGTCGAGGAATCTGTCTTAGGCTGGGAAGAGCTGGAGCTTGAGGTCGTGCGCGACGCGGACAACAACATGATCACGGTCTGCTTCATTGAGAACATAGACCCGATGGGCGTGCATACCGGGGATTCCTTCTGCTCCGCGCCGATGCTCACGATCTCGGAGGAGGTGCAGAAGCGCCTGCAGGAAAAATCCTATCGGATCGTGGAGTCCATCCAGGTCATCGGCGGCACGAACGTCCAATGGGCGCACGATCCCAAGACGGACCGCGACGTCGTCATCGAGATCAACCCCAGGACGTCCCGCTCCTCCGCGCTGGCCTCGAAGGCGACGGGATTTCCGATCGCGCTCGTGTCCGCGATGCTTGCGTCGGGCCTTACGTTATCCGAGATCCCCTGCGGGAAATACGGGACGCTGGACAAGTATGCGCCGGATGGAGATTATGTGGTGATCAAATTCGCGCGGTGGGCGTTTGAAAAATTCCGCGGCGTGGAGGACAAGCTCGGCACGCAGATGCGCGCGGTGGGCGAGGTCATGAGCATCGGCAAGAATTTCAAGGAAGCCTTCCAAAAGGCGATCCGCAGCCTGGAGAACGGGCGTTACGGTCTGGGACATGCGAAGGATTTTGGGGACAGGACGAAGGAAGAATTGCTCAGATGCCTGGCCACGCCGTCCAGCGAGCGGTATTTCATGATCTACGAGGCGCTGCGCAAAGGGGCGTCCCCGGAAGAGATCCATGAGATCACGAAGATCAAGCTGTATTTCTTGGGGCAGATGAAAGAACTTGTGGAAGAAGAGGAGGCACTGCTGGGCGCGCGGGGGCGGCTCCCGTCCGACGAGGCGCTGGCTTCGGCGAAAAGACATGGCTTTTCCGATAAATATTTGAGCGAGCTGCTGGAAGTGCCGGAAGACAAGATCCGGGAAAAGAGGATCTCATTAGGCGTGGAGGAAGCCTGGGAAGGCGTCCATGTGAGCGGGACGGAGGACAGCGCGTATTATTATTCCACATATAACGCGAAGGACAAGAATCCGGTGTCGGAAGGGAAGCCGAAGGTCATGATCTTAGGCGGCGGGCCGAACCGCATCGGGCAGGGCATCGAATTTGACTATTGCTGCGTCCACGCGTCCCTCGCGTTAAAGAAGCTCGGGTTCGAGACGATCATCGTGAACTGCAACCCGGAGACGGTTTCGACCGATTACGACACGTCCGACAAGCTTTATTTTGAGCCGCTGACGTTAGAAGATGTGCTGAGCATCTACAAGAAGGAAAATCCGGTCGGCGTCATCGCGCAGTTTGGCGGGCAGACGCCCTTGAACCTGGCGGCCGACCTGGAGAAAAACGGCGTGCGGATCTTAGGGACAGCTCCCTCGGTCATCGATCTGGCGGAGGACCGCGATCAGTTCCGCACGATGATGGACAAGCTTGGGATCCCGATGCCGGAGTCCGGGATGGCGGTCAATGTCGGGGAAGCGCTGCAGATCGCGGAGCGGATCGGGTATCCGGTCATGGTGCGCCCCTCTTATGTGCTGGGCGGGCGCGGGATGGAAGTGGTGTACGACGCGGACAGCATGGTTGGGTATATGGAGGCGGCCGTCGGCGTAACGCCGGACCGCCCGATCCTGATCGACCGCTTCTTGGGACACGCGACAGAATGCGAGGCGGACGCCGTCAGCGACGGGACGCACGCGTTTGTCCCGGCCGTTATGGAGCATATCGAGCTGGCGGGCGTGCATTCCGGGGATTCCGCCTGCATCGTGCCTTCTAAGCATATCTCCGAGGAAAATGTCCGGACGATCAAGGAATATACCCGCAAGATCGCGGAAGAGATGCACGTAAAAGGCCTCATGAACATGCAGTACGCCATCGAGGACGGCAAGGTGTTCGTGCTGGAAGCCAACCCGAGGGCGTCCAGGACAGTGCCGCTGGTGTCCAAGGTGTGCGGCATCCGTATGGTGCCGCTGGCGATCGACATCGTGACGTCGGAGCTGACCGGGCGGCCGTCCCCCGTCCCGGGCTTAAAGGAGCGGACGATCCCTTATTACGGCGTGAAGGAATCCATCTTCCCCTTCAATATGTTCCAGGAGGTGGATCCGGTGCTTGGGCCGGAAATGCGTTCCACAGGGGAAGTGCTGGGGCTTGCGGCCTCCTATGGGGAAGCGTTCTACAAGGCGCAGGAGGCGGCGCAGATGAAGCTCCCGCTGGAGGGGACGGCGCTGATCTCAGTCAGCGACCGGGACAAGCCGGAGGTCGTGGAGGTCGCGCGGGAATTTGCGCAGGCCGGATTCCGGATCATCGCGTCGAAGAACACCTGCAGGCTGATCCGGGAAGCGGGGATCGAGGCGGAGGAAGTCTGCAAGCTGCAGGAGGGCAGGCCCAATATGCTGGACTTGATCACGAACGGGAAGATCGACGTCATCGTCAATACCCCGGTCGGGCAGGACAGGCACGCGGACGACAGCTACCTGCGCAAAGCCGCCATCAAGAAAAAGATCCCGTACATGACGACGATAGCGGCGGCGAAGGCGACCATCAGCGGCATACGGACCGTGAAGGAACATGGCAGCAGCGAGGTGAAGTCCCTGCAGAGCCTGCATGAGGAGATCCGGTAATTGACTATTTTTGGAAATTGCATTATAATCTAAATGCTCAAAAGGATGCGCGCGGGCCGGGGCTGGGCCGGGGACTGGATTCCCGGCGTTCCCGGGCGGCGCAGGAAGGGGCGGATACCCGCGGCAGCCATCGGGCGGGGCCGGGGGATAGGAGGTATCTCTATGATAAGGAGCATGACCGGATTCGGACGCCATGAGGCCGCGGACGGGCAGCGAAAGATCACAGTTGAGATAAAGGCGGTGAACCATCGCTATTTGGATCTTGCGGTGAAGACGCCGAAAAAACTGAATTTTTTTGAGAGCGCGGTTCGGAATCTCTTAAAAGAATACATCCAGCGCGGGAAGGTGGATGTCTACGTCACGTACGAGGACGGCGCGGAAGGCCTGGCGGCTTTAAAGTACAACGAGAGCCTGGCGGCGGAATATGTGGAATATGTGCGCCGGATGGCCGCGGCGTTTTCCCTGCCGGAAGGGCTGAGCGCGGCGCGGCTTTCCAGCTTTCCGGAGGTCTTCACGATAGAAGCCGCCGCGGAGGATGAGGATGAGCTTTGGAACCTTTTGGAGAAGGCAGTCCGGGGCGCGGCCAAGCAGTTTGTGGAGGCGCGGGAGCGGGAAGGAGGCCGCCTTCGGGAGGACCTGCTGGCCAAGCTGGAGCTGATGGAGGGATACGTAGGGCGGATCGAGGAGCGTTCTCCCCAGATCGTGAGCGAATACCGCCAGAGGCTGCTGGATAAGGTGAGCGAGCTGCTGGCGGACGTCCAGGCGGACGAGAGCCGGATCGTGGCGGAGACGACCCTTTTCGCGGATAAGATCTGCACGGACGAAGAGACCGTGCGGCTGAGGAGCCATATAAAAAGCACGAAGGACACGCTCCTGCAGGGCGGGAGCGTCGGCAGGAAGCTGGATTTCATCGCGCAGGAGATGAACCGCGAGGCAAACACGATCCTGTCGAAGGCGAACGACCTCGCAGTCTCGGATATCGCGATCGAGCTGAAGACCGATATCGAGAAGGTGCGGGAGCAGATACAGAATATTGAATGAGAGGGCGATAGCGCGAAAAGAGGCGCGGCAGGAGGTTGGCATGGAGAAGAGAAAAGGCATTTTGGCCGTGGTTTCCGGATTCTCCGGATCGGGGAAGGGGACGATCATGAAGCGTCTCATTGAGGAATACCCGGAGCGTTACGCATTGAGCGTTTCCGTGACGACGAGAAGCCCGCGGCCCGAGGAAGAGCACGGGCGGGATTATTTTTTCATTACGGAAGAGGAATTTGAAAAGATGGCGAAACGGCAGGAGCTGCTGGAATACGCGCGGTATGTCCACCACTCTTACGGGACGCCGAAGGAATACGTGTTCCGCCATCTGGAAGAAGGAAAGGACGTCATCTTAGAGATTGAGATCCAGGGGGCGTTAAAGGTGCGGGAGGCATATCCCGACACGGTGCTGCTGTTCGTGTCCCCGCCGAGCGCGGAGGAGCTGCGCCGGCGTCTGACCGGGCGCGGGACCGAGACGGAGGACGTCATCGCGTCCCGCCTAAGCCGCGCGTGGCAGGAGGCCCAGGGCGTGGAGGCGTATGATTATTTTGTCGTCAACGACGACTTGGAGGCCTGCGTGCAGGAGGTGCATCACATCTTGCAGAGCGAGCATATCCGCGCGGAAAGAAGGCGCGCGCTGATCGAGCAGATCAGGACAGAATTAAAGGGCTTTTCGAAAGGAGAATGATATTATGATGCTGCATCCGTCTTACAATGACTTAATAAAAGCTGTCAACAGCGACGTTGAGCCGGGGGAAGAGCCGGTCGTGAACAGCCGCTATTCCATCGTCCTTGCCACAGCGAAGCGGGCAAGGCAGATCATCGGCGGGGAGGAGCCGCTTTTGGACACAGCCCCCAACGAGAAGCCGTTTTCCGTCGCGGTTGAGGAAGTATACAGCGGAAAAGTGAAGATTTTGGGAGAAGACGACAGTGAGGACGATGCAAACGAAGAATAAGGGGAAGATCTTTTTCGTTTCCCTCGGGTGCGACAAGAACCTGGTGGACAGCGAGTTCATGCTGGGCGCGCTGGGCGAGGCGGGATATTCCTTCACGTACGAGGAGCGGGAGGCGGACGCGATCGTCGTCAATACCTGCTGCTTCATCAACGATTCCAAGGAAGAGAGCGTCAATACGATCTTAGAGATGGCCTCTTATAAGGAAACAGGGAAGTGCAGGGCGCTGATCGTCGCGGGCTGCCTGGCGGAACGCTACCGGGACGAGATCGTCCGTGAGATCCCGCAGGTGGACGCGCTGCTTGGCACAAATTCCCAGGAGGAGATCCTGCGCGCGGTCGACGAGGCGTTGGGCGGCAGGCGTTATGAGGATTACAAGCCGTTGGAGGGCCTGCCGGGAGCCGGGCGGAAGCGCGCGCTTACGACGGGCGGACATTACGCGTATCTCAAGATCGCGGAAGGGTGCGACAAGAACTGCACGTACTGCATCATCCCGAAGCTGCGCGGGCGTTACCGCAGCGTCCCGATGGAGGAGCTGCTTGCCCAGGCGCGGGAGCTTGCGGAGCGCGGCGTGAAGGAGCTGATCTTAGTCGCGCAGGAGACGACGCTCTACGGCGTGGATCTGTATGGAGAAAAATCCCTGCACAGGCTGTTGGACGAGCTAAACGGGATACCGGGGATCGTATGGATCCGCATCCTTTACTGCTATCCGGAGGAGATCGATGACAAGCTGCTCGCCTCGATAAAGCGGAACGGGAAAGTGTGCCATTATTTGGATCTCCCGATCCAGCATGTGAACGACGATATCTTGAGGCGGATGGGGCGCCGCATGACAAAAGAGGAGCTGGAGCGCAGGATCGCGCATATCCGGGAGGAGATCCCGGACATTACGCTGCGCACCACGATCATCAGCGGATTCCCGGGCGAGACGCAGCAGATGCACGAGGAGCTGATGCGCTTCCTAAACGAGGCGGAATTTGACAGGCTCGGCGTCTTTGCCTATTCGCCGGAGGAAGGGACCGCGGCGGCCGCGTTCCCGGATCAGGTGACGGAAGAGCAGAAGCAGGCCTGGAAGGACGAGATCATGGAGTTGCAGGAGGAGATCATCTTCGACCAGAACGAGGAGATGAAGGGACGCAAGCTTCTGACATTCATAGAGGGGAAGGCGGAAGACGAGGGCGTGTATGTCGGCAGGACTTACCGGGACGCGCCGGACGTGGACGGATATTTGTTCCTCGATACGCCGGAGGCGCTCATGACCGGGGATTTCGTGCGGGCGAAAGTGACGGGGGCGTACGGATACGACTTGATCGGGGAAATCTGACAGGAGATTTGATAGGAGAGGACCAAGATGAATTTGCCAAACAAATTGACGGTTTTGCGCGTGATCTTAATCGTGCCTTTCGTGGCCTTTATGCTGGCCCCGGGGCTTGGGGCGGCCGGGAGATATGCGGCGGCGGCGCTTTTTGTCGCCGCGGGCCTCACGGATTTTTTGGACGGGAAGATCGCGAGGAAATACGGCCTCGTGACGAATTTCGGGAAATTCATGGATCCGCTGGCGGATAAGCTGCTGGTGGCGTCCGCCTTGGTCTGCCTGACGTCGGACGGAAGGCTGGCGGCCTGGATCGCGATCCTCATCATCAGCCGCGAATTTATCATCAGCGGCTTCCGGCTGGTGGCCTCGGACAACGGGATCGTGATCGCCGCGAGCTACTGGGGGAAGTTCAAGACGGCGTCCCAGATGGCCATGATCGTGATGCTGATCTTAGATTATGGGAACGAGGCCTACCAGGCCTGCGCGACGGCCGTGACGTACCTTGCGCTCGCGCTGACGTTGATCTCCCTGGCGGATTACGCGATGAAGAATAAGGACGTGCTGAAGGAACAAAAATAGGAACCGTTACAAGGGTTCAGCTTAGGGGGGGGCAATGAGATGACAGTGGAATTGATCTGCGTGGGGACGGAACTGCTGCTCGGGAATATCGTGAACACGAACGCGGCGTTCCTTGCGGAAAAATGCGCGCAGCTGGGGCTTTCGATGTATTACCAGAGCGTCGTTGGCGATAATCCGGGAAGGTTGGAAGGGCTGCTGCGGGAAGCGGTCGGGCGTTCGGACGTCGTTTTGTTATCCGGCGGTCTGGGGCCGACGGAGGACGACCTGACGAAGGAGACGGCGGCGAAGGTGATGGGGAAGCCCTTAGTCGAGGACGCGCGGGCGCGCGCAGAGATCGAGCGGACGCTCGCGAAGCTGGGGCGGGACATTACGGAGAACAACTGGAAGCAGGCGCTCGTGCCAGAGGGCTGCAAGGTTCTTTATAACCCGAACGGGACTGCGCCGGGCATCCTCATGGAAGAAGAGGGAACCTGCGTGATCCTGCTCCCGGGGCCGCCGAACGAGCTGATCCCGATGTTCGAGGATCAGGTCGCGCCTTATCTGGAAAAAAAGCAGCCCCAGGCGATCCGCTCAAAGATGGTGAAGCTTTGCGGCATCGGGGAGAGCGCGGCCGAGACGAGGATCTTAGACTTGATCGACGCGCAAAAGAACCCGACGATCGCGCCTTACGCGAAGACGGGCGAGGTGCATCTGCGCATCACGGCGCGGGCGGAGGAGGAAAGCCGCGCGTATGAGATGATCCGGCCTGTGGAAGAAGAGCTGCGGAGGCGTTTTGGGGACTTGGCCTATACCGACGATCCGAACGTCACGCTGGAGCAGGCGGTCGTGGAAATGTTAAAGGCGCACGGCCTCACCGTCGCCACGGCGGAGTCCTGCACAGGCGGGCTTTTAGCCGGGCGGCTTGTGAACGTGCCGGGCGTCTCCGATTGCTTCAAGGAGGGGTACGTCACGTATTCCAACCAGGCGAAAGAGAAGCTTTTGGGAGTTTCGGCGGAGTCCTTAAAGGAGCATGGGGCGGTCAGCCCGCAGGTCGCGGAGGAGATGGCCGTGGGCGGGGCAAAGGCCGCGGGAGCCGACGCCTGCGTCGCGGTGACTGGGATCGCGGGGCCGGACGGCGGCACGGCGGAAAAGCCGGTTGGGCTTGTCTACCTGAGCTGTTTTTGCAAGGGGAAGGTCCTGACGGTGAAGAAGCAGTATACCGGGAACCGCGGAAAGGTGCGGGAATATGCCGTGGCGAGCGCGTTGACGCTCCTTCGGAAAGCCATCCTGGAATACGGGCGGCGGACGGATGTTGAATGGTAACAGTTCAGCCCAGGACTTTGCGCTTGCTGCGAAGTCCGTAAGAACGTGTAAATTTTGCCGAGTGGGATCCGGCTCTTTGCCGAAGGAAAACTTGAAATGAGCCGGATTCCGTAACTGTGAGGCCGGAAGGCTGAACAGTTACGTTGAATGAGGTAAGGATATGAGGATCATAGCAGGGACGGCACGGAGCCTTCCATTGAAGACGCCCTCCGGCCTGGATACACGCCCGACGACGGATCGGGTCAAGGAGACGTTATTTAACATTTTAAACCCCAGGCTTTTCGGCTGCCATTTCCTGGATCTGTTCGCGGGGAGCGGGCAGATCGGCTTAGAGGCTGTCAGCCGCGGGGCTAAGAAGGCTGTGTTTGTGGAAAACAACCGGAAAGCGGCGGCGTGCATCAAGGAGAACATAGAATTTACGAAGTTTACGGAAAAATGCGACTTGCTCGTGCGGGACGTTGTCTCCGCGATCCGCTGTCTGGAGGGGAAGGAGACGTTTGGCCTCGTCTTTTTAGATCCCCCGTACGGAAAGGGATTGGAACAGGAGGCGCTCCGTGCGCTTGCGGATTCTTCGCTGATAACGGAGGACACGCTGCTCGTCCTGGAGGCCGCGCTGGATTGGGATCCTTCCTTCGCGCGGGAGCTTGGGTATGCGGTCGTGAGGGAGAAGAAATACCGGACGAACCAGCATGTGTTCCTGACGCGGGGCGGGGCGGAAGATACGATGGGACGGGGGCGGCTATGAGACGTGCGATATATCCGGGGAGCTTTGACCCGGCGACATTTGGGCATATGGACATGATCGAGCGCTCTTCCAGGATGGTGGACGAGCTGGTCGTGGCGGTTTTGAACAACAGCGCAAAAATTCCCTTGTTTTCTGTGGAAGAACGTGTTAGTATGTTAGAGGAAATCACGGGGCATCTTCCCAATATCAAGATCACGTCCTTCCAGGGGCTTTTGATCGATCATGCAAGGGAAGTGGGGGCTTCGATCGTCATTCGCGGGCTGCGGGCCGTGACGGATTTTGAGTATGAGCTGCAGATCGCGCAGACGAACCGCACGATAGATTCAGGAATTGACACCGTATTTTTGACGACCAGCTTGGAATATGCATATTTAAGCTCTACGATCGTGAAAGAAGTTGCTTCTTATGGCGGGGATATTTCCAAATTTGTGCCGAAGCAGCTTATGGATAAGATTTATGCGAAATATCGCTGAATACCATGAGTGAGGAGGAGTATATGAGCAGCAGGATAGAACAGATCATTGACGAGATTGAGGATTATATTGAGAATTGCAAGTACCAGCCGCTTTCCAACACGAAGATCGTCGTGAACAAGGACGAGCTGGAGGATCTGCTGGCGGAGCTGCGCAGGAAGACGCCGGACGAGATCAAGAAGTACCAGAAGATGCTCAGCAATAAGGAGGCGATCATGGCCGATGCCAAGGAGAAGGCCGACGCCATCATCGCGCAGGCCCAGGTGCAGACGACGGAGCTGATCAGCGAGCATCAGATCATGCAGCAGGCTTACGCCCGGGCGGAAGAGGTCGTTGGGATCGCGACGGGCCAGGCGCAGGATATCATAGACCGGGCGCAGGCTTACGCCGACGAGATCCGCGGCGGGGCGGTTCAGTATGCGGACAAGCTCCTGCGGGAGATCGAGGAATTGCTGGGGCATGCGCTGGAGACGACGAAGAATCGGTCGGACAAGCTGCTCGCTTCCCTGCAGGGGTATTATGAGCGGGTGAACGCGAACCGCATCGAGCTTGTGCCGATGGACGCGGAAGTCATGGAAGAGGCGGCGGGCGCGCAGGCGCAGGAGAGCAAGGCGCAGCCCCAGTCGCAGGCACAGCCGCAGGCGGAAGCGGCTCCCGCAGGCAAGTAAGCGGCTTTTGCAGTCAGATAAACGGCTTTTGCGGGCAATAAGCGGTTTTCGCGGATCCTACGGGGACGCGGCGGCTTTAAGACACGAGAAGGAACGCCAGCAGGAAGGTCAATGCGCTTCCCAAGAGCTTCATTCCAAGATACGGAAGCATCGGGAAGCCGACGTCTTTTACCATGGAGGCGGTCTGGGCGAATCCGGAAAGCCCGCCAAAGGCGGTGCAGGCCATGATGAGCGGGTAGGCGGTCTGAAAGCCCAGGGGCTGGCTGGCCGTGTAGGCGATGCCGTTCGTGATCTCGATATTTCCAATGACGATACATTTTAAGATTGGGCTCGCGTCCGGGAGCAGCAGCATCATCTGCGCGAAAATGGCGAACAGGGTGATGTAGCCGCCGAGCTTCGTAAGCGTCTCGAACCCATTCATGATTCCGGCATCTATGACCTGAAAGCTCATGGGCGCCGCTTTTTTTTCGGGGGCTCCCATGGGCGAGGCGAACTTGCGCCGTCTGTTTTGGATCATGTAAAGCGCGAGCGGCGGGGCGTACAGGATCAGGTAAGTGGGGATCCGCAGGTCCGGGCGGTGCAGGCAGTCGTTCAAAAGGAACCCGCTGACGAACATGGGGCTGATGTTGTTGCAGGCGCAAAAGAGGCGTCTTCCTTCGTCCGCGTCCATTTTCCCGGCCTTTACCAGCTCGGCCGTGATCTTGCTGCCCAGCGGGAAGCCGAACAGCATCCCGGCGACGAGCGGGTAGACGCCCGAGCGGCTGATCGGGAATATGTGCCGCAGGAAGCGGTGCAGGACGCCTGCGAGCGAATCGAGCATCCCGGAATGGATAAGGATGTAAGAGAGGATCGCAGCGGGGAGCAGCGTAGGGAGCATTTTCCCGTACCAGAGGCTAAGTCCCAGGGCGGCGGCGCGGACGGCGTCTTTTGGGAAGCCGAGCATATAGCAGAGCAGCGCGGCCAGTGGAAGAATGTAAATAATTTTTCTCATAGTTTATTCTATGAGGCAATAAGATAAATATACCTGCGCGGGATAAGGCCCGGCGGGTAGGAAAAGGAGGAAAAAATGGGAGTTTGCGAGCAGTTAAGCCCGAAGAAGGTATTTGCGTATTTTGAGGAGATCGCCGGGATCCCGCATGGATCGGGGAACGTCAGGGCGATCAGTGATTATTGCGTGGAATTTGCGAAAGAGCATGGATTAAAGTGGATCCAGGACGAGGCCGGGAACGTCATCTTGTTCAAGGACGGCTCAAAGGGATATGAGGATTCCGAGACGCTGATCCTCCAGGGGCATATGGACATGGTATGCGAGAAGGAAAGCGGCGTGGAGATCGATTTTGAAAAGGACGGGCTGGATCTGTATGTGGAAGACGGGTACTTGAAGGCCCGAGGCACGACGCTGGGGGGCGACGACGGGATCGCGGTCGCCTACGCGCTTGCCATTTTGGACGACGACACGCTGCAGCATCCGCCGCTGGAAGTGGTCATTACGGTGGATGAGGAGATCGGGATGTTCGGCGCGGAAGACATCGACGTCTCCATGCTGAAAGGGAGGCAGTTGCTGAATATCGACTCGGAGGAGGAAGGGATCTTCCTGACGAGCTGCGCCGGGGGACTCGCCGTGGAATGCAGCTTCCCGGTGGCGCGCGCGAAAGAGGATGGCGTCCTTTATGAGATCAGGGTCTTAGGCCTTCTTGGCGGCCATTCCGGCACGGAGATCCACAAGGAGCGCGGCAATGCGATCGCCCTGCTGGGGCGGGCGTTAAGCGCGCTGGCAAAGGAGATCCCGTTTCTGACCGTCTCGCTGGAAGGCGGGCTGAAGGACAACGCCATCCCGCGGGAGGCCGTCGGGACTATCCTGCTTGCGCCAAATGAGGAAGATGAGGCGAAATTGAAAGAGACCATAGAGACGCTGAACCAGGAATTGAAGCAGGAGTACCGGATCTCAGACCCGGGCGTCGCCGTGCAGGCGAAAAAGATCAAGGCCGGGACGGCGGACGCGCTGGACCGGGTGTCCGGAGCGAAAGCGCTCTTCATGCTTAGGATGATGCCGTGCGGCGTGCAGAACTGGAGCATGGACATAGAGGGGCTGGTGGAGACTTCCCTGAATGCGGGCATCCTGAAATTGGGCGAAGACGCGTTTTCCCTGAGCTTTTCCGTGCGGAGCAGCGTGACGAGCAGGAAATACGAAGTGACCGACCGCTTAACTTTCCTGACGGAATTTTTGGGCGGCGAGGCGGACGTCAGCGGGGATTACCCGGCGTGGGAATACAAGGCGGATTCCCCTTTGCGGGAACGCATGGCCAGGACGTACCGCGACTTATTCCAGGAAGAGCCGAAGATCCAGGCGATCCACGCGGGCCTGGAGTGCGGCATCCTCTCCGGGAAGATCGAGGGGCTGGACTGCATTTCCTTCGGGCCGGACATTCTCGATATCCATACGCCGAAGGAGCGGCTGGACATTGCGTCCACGGAGCGGGTATGGAACCTGCTCGTGGAGTTCTTGCGGCGTTCTAAGTAAAGAGGGGGGAGAATTTGGGGAGTAAGGGGAAGAAGATCATGATCTGCCTGGCGCTGCTGGCGGCGCAGCTTTGTTTCGTGACGCTGCTTGCCGGACGCCTGCGGCAGGCTGCGCAGATCGCGCAGCTTTTGGAGGAAGAAGGGGCGAGGGAACGCCTGCGCGCGCAGGAGATCCCGGCGGATACGTACGAGCGGCTTTGCGGCTACGGGGAAGGCTCGGGATATTCCAGCTACGAATACCTGTTAGGGTATCTGTTTACGGGCAGGGAGACGCGGCGGGAGCTGGACGGCTATCTGGGGCTTTTGCGCCAATATCGGCCGCGGGAGGTCCGGGAGCTGGAAAAAGAAGAGCGGGCGATCTGGGAGGACGTCTCGTATTTCCCGATCCCGTTGTCAAGAACGGACGGCGCGCTGACAGACTCCTTTGAGGATTCCTGGATGTTCGCGCGCAGCTTCGGCGGCGAGCGGGGGCATGAGGGGACGGACGTCATGGCCTCGCGCAACGAGCGGGGCCATTACCCGGTCGTCAGCATGACGGACGGGGTGGTGGAAAAGGTCGGGTGGCTGAAGCTGGGAGGCTACCGCATCGGCGTCCGTTCCCCGAGCGGCGGTTATTTTTATTACGCCCATCTTTACGATTACGCGAAGGAGTTTAAAGAAGGGGATGAAGTGGCGGCCGGGGAGCTTTTGGGATTCATGGGGGACAGCGGCTACGGGGAAGAGGGGACGGTCGGGAAGTTCGACGTCCATCTCCACGTTGGGATCTACCTTAACGACGCGGACGGGGAAGAGATCAGCGTGAACCCGTATTGGGTGCTGAGATGGCTGGAAGGGCGGCGCTTAAGCTATGCGTACGAGTGAGGGCGCCTCCCGCTGCAGGGCGGCCATGCGGAAAGGATGGGAGCGGGATGCAGATCCGATTAGACAAATACCTCGCGGACATGGGGATCGGGACGCGCAGCCAGGTGAGGCGGCACATACGCCAGAAGCAGGTGTTGGTGAACGGCAGCCTTCCCAACGGGCCGGAGCAGAAGGTCGACACAGGGACGGACGCCGTCACGTTCCAGGGAAAGCGGGTCGCTTATGCGGAACATATCTATCTCATGCTGTACAAGCCGCAGGGCTGCGTCAGCGCGACAGAGGACAAGCTGCATAAGACCGTCCTGGATCTGATCGCGGACGGGCGGAAAAAGGGGATGTTCCCGGTCGGCAGGTTGGATCTTGACACGGAAGGGCTGCTCCTGGTCACGGACGACGGGGAATTGGCCCACAACCTGCTGGCTCCTGGGAAGCACGTTCCGAAAGCCTATTACGCGAAAGTGTCCGGCAAGGTGTCGGAAGAGGACGCGGCATTGTTTCAGCGCGGGGTCGACATCGGGGAGGATTCCCTGACAAGGCCCGCGAAATTGGAGATCTTGTCGGTCGGGGAGCTGGACGGCCGCTGGGTTTCCGAGGTGGAGCTTACCATCACGGAAGGGAAATACCACCAGGTCAAGCGGATGTTCCAGGCGGTCGGGAAAAATGTGCTGTATTTAAAAAGAAACGCTATGGGCGGCCTCAAGCTGGACGATTCGCTAAAGCCAGGGGAATACCGGGAGCTGACCGAGGAGGAGCTTCAGGCGCTGAAAGAGTGAGGCGCGAAGCGGCGGCTCAGCCTCCGGCTTGGATCTCATTTGGCAAACCCTCCCCGCCTGCATATATTATAGTATCCCGGCTGCCGAAGTCTTATCGGATGGTATGTCTGGAACCTTTGGCAGCCAAGAGAGGGGCGTGTGGCAATATGGATAGGGTCAGGGAGCTGCTCCATGCGTCGGAAGCGTATCGGAAAGGCTATTATGGCGAAGGCGTCGGGATCGCGGTATTAGATACCGGGGCGCGTGTGGCATAAGCGCCAGACGGTTTTAGGCGCATAAAAAAGAAAGAAAACAGGAATACTTCTTCTCATAACGACAAGGCGGTCGGAGGCTATGCCCGTCCGCCCGGGAAAGAAGGAGTGGGAAAATGGAAGGACAAGATACGGTACGGCTGCTTCGCGAATGCGACGCCGGGATCAAGATGGGAGTGGATTCGATCGACGATGTGCTGGGATATGTCGGCGACGTGAGGCTCAAGCAGCGCCTGGTGGACTGCAAGGACGAGCATATCCGGCTAAAGGATGAGGTTCAGGGGCTTTTGGGCGAGCGGCACGATACGGGGAAGGACCCAAGCCCCGTGGCGAAGGGGATGTCCTGGCTCAAGACGAATGTGAAGCTCGTGCTGAATGAGTCGGACGGGACGATCGCCGGGATCATGACGGACGGGTGCGACATGGGCGTGAAATCGCTCAGTAAATATTTGAACCAGTACCAGGCGGCCGACGAGCAGGCGAAGGACGTCGCGAAGAAGCTGATCGGGCTGGAAGAAGATCTCGCCGCCGATCTGCGCGGATACCTGTAAAAAGAGTCACTGCCGTTTCACGCCATCGGGCGCGGGCGGCAGTGTTTTTTCGGCAAAATTTATGCATTCCTGCGCTCCTGTAACAGGAGAGGGGGCTGCCCTGCACCCGGATTATGGGGAACGGGTCGCCTGCTTCCTGGATCTGGTCAACGACCGGAAGGCGCCGTATGACGACAACGGGCATGGGACGCATATCGCCGGGATCCTTGGCGGGAACGGCGAGGCGTCCGGCGGGAAATACATGGGGATCGCCCCGCGCAGCCATCTGGTCATTGTGAAGATCCTGGACAAAAAGGGGAATGGGAAGACGGAACACGTGGTGCAGGCGATCCAGTGGCTGGTCAGCAGGAAGGAGATCTACAACATCCGGATCATAAATATCTCCATCGGGATGGTCCTGCAGGCGGAGAGCAAGGAACGCGTCCGGATGCTGCAGGCGGTGGAATTTGCATGGGACAACGATATCGTGGTCGTGGCGGCGGCGGGGAATAACGGGCCGGCCGGGCAGAGCGTCACGGTTCCGGGCGTCAGCCGCAAGGTCATTACGGCGGGCTGCTTTGACGACACGAGAGAGCAGATCGGACGCGCGCAGCTAAAGCCGAATTATTCCGGACAGGGGCCGACCGAGAGCTGCGTCGTGAAGCCGGAGGTGGTCATGCCCGGGACGAACGTCGCGAGCTGCTCCATCTACCCGCAGCTTTACGTGCGGAAGAGCGGCACGTCCATGGCCGTCCCGATGGTGAGCGGGAGCGTCGCGCTTTTGCTTTGCAAATATCCGTATTTTACCCCGGCGGATGTAAAGCTGCGCCTGTACCAGCGGGCGGCGGACTTAGGCCTGCCCTCGTCAAAACAGGGCTGGGGCATGGTGGACATCGGGAAGCTGATGTGCTAGAATGGACGAAAGAAGACAGAATGGGAAAAGCGTACAGGAGAGGATGGTTGGATGAAGAAGATAAAGAAATTCCTATTGGGGCGGGCGACGATCGTGGCTTTTGCGATCCTGGTCCAACTGGGCTGGCTGCTGGCATTCCTCCAGGAGTTCCGGATCCGCTATCCGCTCGCGAACACCTTCATGCAGGTGGCCGCGATCCTGGTCGTGCTGGTCGTCGTGAACAAGAGGAGCAACCCGTCTTACAAGATCGCGTGGACCGTGCTGATCCTGGCGGTTCCGATCGTCGGGATCTTGGTCTATTTTATCTTCGGGCGGTCGGAGCTGACGCGCAGGACCAGGAAGCGGATGGAGGCGGTGAACTTAGAGATCGAAAAGGAGCTGCCCGGGAACCAGGAGCTGCTGGAGGAACTGGGCGAGATCGACCCGGCCGCCTGCCGCCAGGCGAAGTACATCAGGGAGTGGGCGGGCTTCCCGGCCTATAAGAATACGCGGACGGATTACTATTCCTGCGGGGAGGAAATGTTTCCGGATATCCTAAAGGCGCTGGAATCGGCGGAGCATTTCATCTTCCTGGAATATTTTATCGTGGAAGAGGGGGAGATGTTCGGGGCGATCCTGGATATCCTAAGGCGCAAGGCCGCCGCGGGCGTGGACGTCCGGATGATCTATGACGATTTCGGGTGCGTGACGACGCTCCCGGCAAAATATTACCGGAAGATGCAGGAATGGGGCGTCAAGTGCGTGCGGTTCAATCCGCTTTATCCGGTCATGTCCGTGATCATGAACAACCGCGACCACCGGAAGATCCTGGTGGTGGACGGCAAGACGGGCTTTACCGGGGGCGTCAATCTGGCGGACGAGTATATCAACCGGGTCGCGCGCTTCGGCTACTGGAAGGACGCCGGGATCCGACTGGAGGGGGAGGCTGTCTGGAGCTTTACCGTGATGTTCTTAGAGATGTGGTGCTATGTCAACAAGACGAAAGAGCCGGATCTTGGGAAATTCCGCTTCCAGGGCGGCGCGGGCGCGGAATTCGGGACGGACGGCTATGTGCAGCCGTACGACGACAGCCCGCTTGACAATGAGACTGTGGGGGAAAATATCTACATGAACATCATCAATCGCGCCAAGGAGTACGTCTATATCTTTACCCCGTATCTGATCATCGACCATGAGCTGTTGAAGGCTCTGCAGAACGCGTCCAAGAGCGGCGTGGACGTGCGGATCGTCCTGCCGGGCATCCCGGACAAGCGCGTCGTCTACTGGATGAGCCAGTCCTATTACGAGCCGCTGATCGAGTGCGGCGTCAGGATCTACCAGTATAACCCGGGCTTCCTCCATTCAAAATGCTTCGTCTGCGACGACGAGATCGCCACAGTGGGGAGCATCAATATGGATTACCGCAGCCTGTACCTCCATTTTGAGTGCGGCGTGTTCCTCTATCGCGCGAAGGCGGTGGCGCAGGTAAAAGAAGACATGGTGAAGGCCATGGGGGAGTCGGAAGAGATCAATCTGGAATTTTGCCGGAAGCGCCCGGCGGCCGTCCGCACGTTCCAAAGCGTCGCGCGCCTGTTCGCCCCGCTGCTTTAAATGGGCGGGGAAAAGAGGCGCGCAAAGATCGCAGAGGATCCGGCCTAGCCTTTGGATAAGCAGAAGCGCCCCAGGGCCTTTAAGAAATAGTCCTTGAACAGGGCCTTCCCAACGGATTTTTGGAACAGCACGCTGACCGAGCCGATCTCTTTGCCGTTCAGCTTGTATACGGCCTTCCCCGCGACCTGCCCCTGCTCGATCGGGGCACCCGCGGATTCCGGCAGCAGCAGCTCTTTTGTGACGGCGGACAGGTCCGACCCTGCGACGTCCAGGTAAGAGAAGCCGGAAGCGTAGGCGAGGGGGACCGTCTCCTCCAGGCCGCCCAGGACGGGCAGGCTTGGGAGGGAATCCTGATTCTCATCCCGGTATACCTGGCATTTCCCGAATCCATAATCCAATAAAGCGGCCGCGTCCTGGAAACGGACTTTGTGATCCGGAGCGGCCATCACGACGGCGATCAAGTTCAGGCCGTCTTTTTTTGCTGTGGCGGAGACGCAGTATTTTGCCTGGGAGGTCGAACCTGTCTTTAGCCCTGTGGCGTAGGGGTACTGCCGGATGAGCTTGTTGGTGTTCGCAAGGCCGAATTGCGACTGGCCTTTTTTCGTATTGTGCGTGATCGCGTCCGTCCAGATCGTGCAATAATCGTGGATCTGCGGGTACCGCGTGATCAGCTCGCGCGACATGAGGGCCACGTCGTAGGCCGTCGTCATGTGGCCGTCCGTGTCCAGACCGCAGCAGTTGACGAACGTCGTGTCTTTCATGCCAAGCTCCTGCGCGCGTTTGTTCATCTGGCTGACAAATTCCTGCTCGCTGCCGCAGATCTGTTCCGCCATGGCGACGCAGGCGGCGTAAAGATATGGAAAAGTGTTTACGAATCCAGGAAAAAATGGTATGATGTCATTTGGAAATTCACATCAGATGGGAGACAGGACCATCTGACTGACGCTCCGCGGGGATGCGCAAAGATCCGGATCAGAAAATGCCTGCGAAAGCGGCCCGGATCTCGCGCCAGGACGCGCGGGCGAGACTTGATTACGAAAGGATGTCTGGTATGAAACAATTGATGTTAGGCAATCAGGCGTTTGCGAGAGGGCTGTATGAGGCGGGGTGCGCGGTGGCGTCCAGCTACCCGGGGACGCCCAGCACGGAAGTCACGGAAGAAGCCGCCAAGTACGACGAGATCTACTGCGAATGGGCGCCGAACGAGAAGGTCGCGCTGGAAGTGGCGTTCGGCGCGTCCCTGGCGGGCAGGCGGAGCTTTTGCGGGATGAAGCACGTAGGATTGAACGTCGCGGCGGATCCGCTGTTCACCTGCTCTTATACCGGGGTGAACGCCGGGATGGTGATCTGCGTGGCGGACGACGCGGGGATGCATTCCTCCCAGAACGAGCAGGATTCCCGGCATTACGCGGCGGCGGCCAAAGTGCCGATGCTGGAGCCTTCGGACTCAGAGGAGGCTTATCTTTTTGCCAGGAAGGCGTATGAGCTGTCGGAGGAATTTGACACGCCCGTCATTATGAAGATGTGCACGAGGATCGCGCATTCCCAGAGCATAGTCGAGACGGGGGAGCGGACGGAGGAGAAGCGGCTTCCGTATGAGAAAAATATCGCGAAGTACGTGATGATGCCGGGCAATGCGATCCGCCGCCATCCGATCGTGGAGGAGCGCACAAGGAAGCTTACGGCCTACGCGGAGGACTGCGCGTTCAACCGCGTGGAGATGGGCGGGACGAAGCTGGGCATTATCACATCTTCGACGTGCTATCAGTATGTGAAGGAGGCCTTTGGGGAGGAGGCCAGCATCTTGAAGCTTGGCATGGCCTATCCGCTCCCGGAGAAGCTGATCCTTGATTTTGCCGCAAAAGTGGACAAGCTGGCTGTCGTCGAGGAGCTGGATCCCATTATCGAGGACCATTGCCGGAAGCTGGGGCTTACGGTGATCGGGAAGGACGTGTTCCCGCTGGAGGGGGAATATTCCCAGAACATGGTCGCGGAACGGCTGGGCAAGGAGCCGCCTTCCTACAAGAGCCTGGGCGAGGCTCTTCCGGGACGCCCGCCTGTGATGTGCGCGGGATGCCCGCACAGGGGGCTGTTCTATACGTTATCTAAGAATCACTGCACGGTCTTGGGCGACATCGGGTGCTATACCCTGGGCGCGGTGTCCCCCTTAAATGCGATCGAGCTTACGCTCTGCATGGGGGCGTCCGTCAGCTCCATCCACGGCTTTAACAAGGCGCTGGGGGAAGAGAGCGAGGGGAAGACGGTGGCGGTCATCGGGGATTCCACCTTCATGCATTCCGGGATGACGGGGCTTGCCAATATCGCATACAACCAGAGCGCTTCCACCGTGATCATCCTGGACAATTCCATCACCGGGATGACGGGGCATCAGCAGAACCCGACGACCGGGTACAACATCAAGGGCGACCCGGCCGGCAAGATCGATCTGGAGAGCTTGTGCCGCGCCATGGGCTTTCAGCGCGTGACGGTCGTGGATCCCTATGACCTGGAAGCGTGCGACCGCGTATTGAAGGAGGAGATGGCCGCGAAAGAGCCGTCCGTCATCATCAGCAGGCGGCCCTGCGCCTTGCTGAAATACGTGAAGCATCAGCCGCCCCTGCGCGTGGACAAGGAAAAATGCGTGGGGTGCAAGTCCTGCATGAAGATCGGCTGCCCGGCGATCAGCATAAAGGACGGGAAAGCGGCCATTGACAATACGCTTTGCGTCGGCTGCGGCGTCTGTCGGCAGTTATGCAGGCCCGACGCATTGCAGCCGGGGGAGGTGCGGAAATGACGAAGAATATCATGATCGTGGGCGTCGGGGGGCAAGGCTCCCTGCTCGCCAGCAAACTTTTGGGGCATCTGCTCCTGTCCGAGGGATATGACGTGAAAGTGTCGGAAGTCCATGGGATGAGCCAGCGCGGGGGGAGCGTCGTCACCTACGTGCGGTTCGGGGACAAGGTATATTCCCCGATCATCGACAAGGGGGAGGCGGATTTCATCGTTTCCTTTGAAGAGTTAGAGGCGGCCCGCTATGTGGAATATTTAAAGGAAGGCGGCAGGATCGTCACGAATACGCAGCAGATCGACCCAATGCCCGTGATCATCGGCGCGGCGCCTTACCCGGAAGGGCTGATCGGGAAAATGCAGGCGCTCGGCATCCGGGTGGACGCCATGGACTGCCTGTCGCTCGCCGAGAAAGCGGGTTCGGCCAAGGCGGTGAACATCGTGCTGATGGGGCGGCTGTCCTTGTATTTTGACATCCCGGCGGAGAAATGGCAGAAGGCCATCGCGGAATGCGTCCCGGCGAAATTTGAGGAGATGAACCAGAAGGCGTTCCTGCTCGGGCGCGGGGAGGCGTAAGAGGCTTTGGGGACGCCCCGCGGGCGTCCCCGCAACAGAATCAACGATTGGAGAAAAGAGATGAAAAATTATTATCAACCGGAAATTGAGACAATGCCGTTAGAACAGCTCCAGGCGCTCCAGAGCGAGCGGCTGGTAAAGCAGGTGCAGTTTGTTTACGAGAACGTGAAGTTTTACCGCGAGCGGATGGATGAGGCGGGCGTTGCGCCGCAGGATATCAAGGGGATTGGCGATCTGCACAAGCTGCCGTTCATCACGAAGGACGACTTGCGCGACCAGTACCCGTACGGGCTTTTGGGCGTGCCGTTAAAGGACTGCGTGCGCATCCAGTCCACGAGCGGGACGACCGGGCGCCGCGTCGTCGCGTTCTATACGCAGGAAGACATCGACATCTGGGACGAATGCTGCGCGCGGGCGATCGTCGCGGCGGGCGGGACGCCGGACGACGTCTGCCACGTCTGCTACGGATACGGGCTGTTCACCGGAGGACCCGGGCTGAACGGCGGTTCGCACAAGGTCGGCTGCCTGACGCTCCCGATGTCGTCCGGCAACACGGAGCGCCAGCTCCAGTTCATGACGGACTTAGGATCGACCATCTTATGCTGCACGCCGTCTTACGCGGCCAATTTAGGCGAGGCGGTCAACGAGCGCGGGCTGCGGGATAAGATCAAGTTAAAGGCGGGGATCTTCGGCGCGGAGCCGTGGACGGAGGAGATGCGCCATAACATCGAGGAATCCCTCGGCATCAAGGCGTATGACATTTACGGGCTGACCGAGATTTCCGGCCCGGGCGTGTCGTTTGAATGCGAAGAGCAGGCGGGGATGCACGTCCAGGAGGATCATTTCATCCCGGAGATCATAGACCCGGACACCGGGGAAGTCCTGCCGGAGGGCGAAGTCGGGGAGCTGGTGTTTACCTGCATCACGAAAAAGGCGTTCCCGCTCCTGCGTTACCGCACGCGCGACTTATGCCGCCTCTCAAGGAAAAAATGCTCCTGCGGGCGCACCCATGTGCGCATGATGAAGCCGAAGGGAAGGAGCGACGACATGATGATCGTCAAGGGCGTCAACGTATGGCCGTCCCAGATCGAGACGGTACTACTGAACCAGGGCTTCCAGGCGAATTACCAGATCGTTGTGGACCGGATCGGCAACAGCGACACCATGGAAGTCCAGGTGGAATTGACGCCGGAAATGGAAAAAGACGGCTCCACGCCCGCAGAAGAGCGTGAGAAAAAGCTCGTAAGCGGATTAAAATCCATGCTGGGCATCAAGGCGGACGTCAGGGTCGTGGCGCCAAAGAGCATCACGCGGAGCGAGGGCAAGGCCGTGCGCGTGATCGACAAAAGGAACCTGTATCAATAAGGGCGGCCTGCGGGCTGCAGCAGCTCCTTTGCGTTCTCAGAGAAGATCCGCGTTTTCTCCGCCTCGTCAAGCGGAAGGCTCTGGATGCGCTGGATATAGCTTTCCTGGGATTCCCAGGGGGAATCGGTAGCGAATAAGATTTTGTCCGTGCCGTGCTTTCGCGCGATGCGGACAAAATCTTTTTCCGTTAAGTTGTAAGACAGGTAGGGGGCTTCCTTTTGGGAATCGTCCGGCGTGACCGGGCCGATGGAAAACGCGGTGTCGAGCCAGACAGGAGCCCCGGCGAGGTCGCTTTCCACGTCTTCCCAGCATCCCCAGTTCCCCATGTGCGCTAAGACGAGCTTCTCCGGGCGGACGTCCCGCAGCACGTTCAGGATGTGGCGGACGGAGGCGTAGTTATGGTCGGTGATGCCGATGTCGATCCCGGCGTGCGCCAGCACGATAAGCCCAAGCTCGGAAGCGCAGCCGATGATGCGTTCCATCCGGATGTCGTCCAAGTCCGTGTTCTGGTAGGCGGGGTGGAGCTTGACGCCCGGGATCCCGTGCGCTTTCAAAAGGCGCAGCTCCTCCCGGTAGTTATCGTAGTCCGGGTGCATCCCGCCAAACGTGACGATGCCCTGGCTTAGCAGGCTCTCTCTGCTCTCCATCAGCGAGCGGTTGACTTTTTCCACCTGGCCGGGGGAAGTCATGACCGGGAGGTTGACGGAATAGTCGACGCCGGAGGCCTCCATGGACGCGCGCAGGCCGTCCGTAGAGCCGTCCGTGAAATATTTCGTGTGGGACGCTAGAGCCAGCTTCGCCAGCGTTTTTTCTGAAATCTTCGCAGGAAACGTATGTGTATGAAAATCAATGACCATGTTCGGAATCTCCTTTAAGAAATATTTTGATTTATTCGGATAATATGATAAAATAAAGAGGAAAAATTGTCAATGAAAGGAAGGAAACCTTATGCCGGTAACTGATTTGCTAGAGAGGAACCATAAGCTCTATCGGGACGAAGTGGCGCTGGTGGAGCTGAATCCGCTGATAAAAGACACCAGGAAGACGACATGGAAGGAATATAACCTGGTCCAGCAGACTTCGCCCATCCCGTACCGCAGGGAGATCACCTGGGGCATTTTTGACGAGAAGGCGAACCGCGTGGCGAATATGCTCTTAGCGCGCGGCGTGCGAAAGGGCGACCGCGTGGCGATCCTGATGTTCAACTGCTTAGAGTGGCTGCCGATCTATTTCGGGATCTTGAAGGCCGGGGCGATCGCGGTCCCGTTCAATTTCCGTTTTTCCGCGGACGAGATCCAGTACTGCGCGGACTTAGCGGAAGTGCATGTGCTGCTTTTCGGCCCTGAGTTCATCGGGCGGATCGAGTCCATCGAGGAGGAATTGAGCAAGGGGCGGCTTCTTATTTATGTAGGCGACGGCTGCCCGACGTTCGCGGAGAGCTACCGGGAGCTTGTGGCCGACTGCTCCAGCCAGCCGCCGCTTGTCCGGCTGGAGGACGAGGACGACGCGGCCATTTATTTTTCGTCCGGGACGACCGGATTCCCCAAGGCGATCTTACATAACCATGAGAGCCTGATGCAGGCGGCGCAGATGGAGCAGCGGCACCACCTGACCAGCCGGGACGACGTGTTTTTGTGCATCCCGCCGCTCTACCATACGGGCGCGAAATTCCACTGGATGGGAAGCCTGTGCGCGGGGAGCAGGGCCGTCCTTTTGCAGGGGACGACGCCGGAGATCATCCTGGACGCCGTGTCCAAGGAACGCTGCACGATCGTCTGGCTCTTAGTGCCGTGGGCGCAGGACATCCTCACCGCGCTTGACCGGGGCGACTTGAAGCTGTCCGATTACGAGCTTGGCCAGTGGCGGCTGATGCACATCGGGGCGCAGCCCGTGCCGCCGTCGCTGATCAAGCATTGGAAGGAATATTTCCCGGATCATATGTACGATACGAATTACGGCCTGTCCGAATCGACCGGGCCGGGGTGCGTCCATCTCGGGATCGAGAACATTCACAAGGTAGGCGCGATCGGCGTCCCGGGGTATCGGTGGAAATGCAAGATCGTGGGCGAGGACGGCGCGGAGGTAAGGCAGGGCGAGGTCGGGGAGCTTTGCGTCAAGGGGCCGGGCGTCATGACCTGCTATTACAACGACCCGAAGGCGACGGCGGAGACGTTAAAGGACGGCTGGCTGTACACGGGCGACATGGCGAAGCAGGACGAGGACGGGTTTTATTTTCTCGTCGACCGGAAAAAGGACGTGATCGTCAGCGGCGGGGAAAACATCTATCCGGTGCAGATCGAGAACTTTTTAAGCACGCATGAGAAAGTCCAGGACGTCGCGGTCATCGGGCTGCCGGACGAGCGCTTAGGGGAGATCACGGGGGCCGTGATCGAGATCAAAAAAGGGATGGATTGCACGGAAGACGAGATCAACGAGTTCTGCCGGCAGCTTCCAAGGTACAAGCGGCCAAAGAAGATCATTTTCGCGGAAGTGCCGCGGAACGCGACCGGGAAGATCGAAAAGCCCGCGCTCCGGAAAAAATACGGAGTGGAGCATCTTGTAGCGCAGCAGAACGAGACGTGAGGCATAGGACAAGCCTTCCCGGAATAGAATAGAAAAAAACAGCGGAGGCACAGTTGGAGAAGCAGAAAAAACCCGTCAGGGTAAAGGTGTTTTACGGGAAAAAGCGGCTTGTGGACTGCATGAAGGAAGTGGTCGCAAGCCATGCCAGGGCAAAATGACGGCAAGGCGGGGCAGCGCGGCATGGGAAAGGACCGTGCCGTGCTGTACTTGCGCCTGAGCAAGGAGGACGCGGACAAACTGAACGAAGGGGACGACAGCGCGAGCATCCGCAGCCAGCGGCTCTTGCTTTTGGATTATGCGAGGGCGCGCGGGTACGAGGTCGTCGGGTCATATTCGGACGACGACGAGAGCGGGCTGTACGACGACAGGCCGGGGTTCGGGGCGATGATGCGGGACGCCCGGGCAGGCGCGTTCGACGTGATCATCGCGAAGACGCAGTCCCGCTTTTCCCGCAATCTGGAGCATATCGAGAAATATTTGCACCACGACCTCCCCGATCTGGGCGTCCGCTTTATCGGCGTCGTCGACGGGGCGGACACGGAGAATGAGGGGAATAAGAAAAGCAGGCAGATCCACGGGCTTGTCAACGAGTGGTACTGCGAGGATCTCTCAAAGAACGTCCGCAGCGCGTTCCGGGCCAAGATGCGTTCCGGGCAGTTTTTAGGCTCGTCCTGCCCGTATGGGTACAAGAAGGACGCCGCCGACCATAACCATCTCGTGCCGGACGCGTACGCCGCGGGCGTGGTGCAAAAGATTTACGCGCTTTACCTCTCCGGGCATGGGAAGGCGAAGATCGCGTCGCTTTTGTCCGCGGAGGGGATCTTGGTCCCGACGGCGTATAAGCGGGAGGTCTTAGGGGAGAATTACCAGAACCCGAACGCCGCGGTGGATCCGAGCGCGTGGTCGTACCAGACGGTTCATGCCATTTTGAACAACCAGGCCTATGCCGGGCATCTCGTCCAGAACAAGGCGAACACGCGGTCCTATAAGGACAGGCGGAAGCGCGCCCTTCCGAAGGAGGAGTGGATCGTCGTGCGCGGTACCCATGAGCCGATCGTCAGCCAGGAAACGTTCGACTTGGCGCAAAAGCTCCAGAAGGCGCGGGCGAGGAGCGTCGGGCCGCTTCCGGCGAGCGGATTGTTTTCCGGGATCTTGTACTGCGCGGACTGCGGCCGCGCCATGGTGAAAAAATACGCGGGGCGCGCAGGCGGCGGGTTCACGGGATACGTCTGCCGGACGTACAAGACGAAAGGGAAGCGTTTCTGCGCAAGCCACGGGATCGGGCGGCAGGAGCTGGAGGAAGCCGTTTTGCAGTCCCTAAAACGGGAAGCGGGCAGGATCTTGACGGAAGCGGACCGAGAGGAGCTTATGCAGGCGCGGGACGCCGCGGGCGGCGCGGATTTTTTTGAGCGCGAGATCAGGAATATAAGGAAACGGCTGCGGAAGCTGGAAGGGTTTCAGAAAAAGACGTACGAGAGCCTGCTGGAAGGCCTGATCACGAAAGAGGAATACCGGAATTACCGCCGGGAGCAGGAAAAAGAGGCCGAGGCGCTAAAGCGGCACGAGGAAGCCCTGCGAAACGAAAAGCGGCGGCGCGCCGGGCAGGAAGGCGGGACGGACGATTGGGCGGAAGGGTTCCAAAAGGGCGTCTGCGTGGATCGCTTAACGCGGGAGGCCGTCGTGGGGCTGATCGACCGGATCGAGGTGGAAGAGGGCGGCGTGGCGAACATTTATTACAAGTTCCGGGACGGCGCGTAAGCGCGGCCCTTTGCCGGGAGATCCTTTTCGCAACGATGGGATTTTTGGCCATTCCTTTTCTGATACGCGACGCAGGCGTCGTTGGCGCTTGCGACGGAAATGCATTTGATCATCGTGTCGGCCGTCTGGGTCTCCCCAGGCTCCAGAAAGACCTGGGAGCCGCCCATGCTGGCGGCGTGTTCGGACACAGTGACGACGTCGTCTAACGAGAGCTTCCCGGCGGACAGCGCGTCGAAGATCAGGATGAGCGTCATGATCTTGGTGATGCTGGCGGGCCGCAGGACGGCATGGGCGTTCTTTTCATAAATGACCTGCCCGGTGGACGCCTCCATCAGTACGGCGGACGGGGCGGAGATGGGAACTACTTCCGCTTGCGCCGCTTCTGACCCGTCCGCCGTGGACGGAAGGGAAGCGGAAAAGAGGGATTCTTCCGCCTGCGCCGCTTCTGACCTGTCCGCCGTAGACGGAAGGGAGGCGGAAAAGAGAGATTTGTCCGCCTGCGCCGCTTCTGACCCGTCCGCCGCGGACGGAAGGGAAGCGGAAAAGAGAGCTTTATCCGCCTGCGCCCCGCCCATCCCGGCCGCCTGGGACAGCAGGGAGGCGGAGAGGCAGACGGACAGTAACATAGATCGGATACAATGCATGGCTGCACCTCCATTCAGTATATAACCATTGTAAGGCGTATGCTTGTATATTATTCCTGCGGAGGCTCGTGGAGGGAACGATATGGAGATCATTCTTTTTTTGCTGCTTTTGGCGGCTTTTTCTATCCTATGGCAAAAATGGGAGCTGACAAAATTTGAGGTGACGGAGTACGAAGTGCGTTCCCCGAAGCTTACGGGGCGCGCGGAAGTCGTCGTCATTTCCGACCTGCACGGCTATTCTTACGGCAAGGGGAACGAGAGGCTGATCGGGAAAGTCCGGGAGATCGCCCCGCAGGCGATCCTGATCCCCGGGGACATGATCGTGTCGAAATACAGCGACACGTATTGGGACGCGTTGGAGACTTTGCGAAAGCTTGTAGAGATCGCCCCGGTCTATTACAGTTACGGCAACCACGAAAGCCGCCTGCGCGACCCGGACGCGGCGAGCCATCCGCTGTTTTTGCAGTATTTGGACGGCGTAAGGCGGGCGGGCGTGACGCTCATGGAAACGGAGAGCCGAAAGATCCGGCTGGGGGAGGATCAGGTGATGCTCTCCGCGCTGGAATTGGAGCTTGCTTATTATGAGAAAGGCCGGATTGCCCCGTTGGAAGAAGGATACTTAGAAGCGCGCCTTCCCATGCGGGAAAAGGGGCTGTTCCAGATCTTGCTCGCGCATAACCCGGCTTATGCGGAAGATTATGCCAGATGGGGCGCGGACGTGGCGTTCTGCGGGCATAACCATGGGGGGCTGATCCGCATCCCCGGGATCGGGAGCCTGCTGTCCCCGCAGCTTACGCTGTTTCCAAAGTATGACGCGGGTCTGAGCCGGATCGGGGAGAGCAGCATTATCACAAGCCGCGGGCTTGGCACGCACACCTACCACATCCGGATCTTCAACCGCGCGGAACTTCTGCGCGTGAAGCTCCTGCCGGAGCGGCCCGCCCCGTGACAGGGCGTCTGGAAGACAGAAAAAATTCCTTGCAAAAAAAATTGAATCAAGGTAGAATAGGGGATAACGTTTGAAAAAAGGGGAGATACCATGGATCTGAAAGTGAAGCTGCAGGTGTTCGAGGGGCCTTTAGACCTATTGCTGCATCTTTTAGAGAAAAACAAAGTGAACATCTACGATATCCCGATCGTGGAGATCACGAACCAGTATATGGAATATATTAATGAGATGCAGAGGCAGGACCTGAACGTCGTCAGCGAATTTCTCGTGATGGCGGCGACGCTTTTGGATATCAAGTCCAGGATGCTGCTCCCCAAGGAAGAGACGGAAGAGGAAGAAGAGGACCCGCGGGCGGAGCTGGTGCAGAAGCTCCTGGAATATAAGATGTACAAATGTATGTCGTATGAGCTGAAGGACAGGCAGGTGGACGCGCAAAAGGCGCTGTTCAAGGAGCCGACCATTCCAGAAGAGGTGAGCCAGTACGAAGCCCCGGTGGATCTGGACGAGCTTCTCTTAGGGCTTACGCTAAAGAAGCTGAACGCGGTCTTCCAGACTGTCATGCGCAGGCAGGAGGACAAGATCGACCCGATCCGTTCCAAATTCGGGCGGATCGAGAAAGAAGAGGTGTCCCTGGAGGAGCGGATGGAATATTTGGAGCAGTACGCCATTGCCCACAGGAGGTTCAGCTTCCGCGAGCTTTTGGAGGCGCAGAGCAGCAAGATGGAAGTGATCGTGACTTTTTTGTCCGTGCTGGAATTGATGCGGACGGAAAAGATCCAGATCGTGCAGGAAAGCATTTTCGGCGAGATCGCCATCGAATCGAAGATAGCGGCGTGACGCGGAGGCGTCCCGCGGGCCGAGGGGACGGGGGA
>CANQTH010000029.1 GCA_947626795.1 uncultured Lachnospiraceae bacterium | reverse complement strand
AATGGGGCTTCTTTGCACCCGAAACCATCAGCTGATAGTTGATAAATTCAATTAGTTCCTTATCACTATCAAGCCAAAGCTTTCGGGGATCTTTCAGACTTTTTGAAATCGAGGCGAACCTGCCTCCTGCAAAACTGCGATCAGCGCTTGGAGAACTGCGGAGCGCGGCGCGCGGCTTTTAAGCCGTACTTCTTCCTCTCCTTCATTCTCGGGTCACGCGTTAAGAAGCCCGCCGCCTTCAATACCGGGCGGTACTCAGCGTCCGCCTGCAGCAAAGCCCTGGAAATGCCGTGGCGGATCGCGCCTGCCTGGCCTGTGTAGCCGCCGCCCTTCACATTTACCAAAACGTCAAATTTATCCGCCGTGTCCGTCGCAACCAACGGCTGGCGCACGATCACCTTGAGCGTCTCCATGCTCAAATAATCGTCAATGCTTCTTTTATTGATCGTGATCTTGCCTGTCCCGGGCATCAGATATACCCTGGCAACTGATTTTTTCCTTCTGCCTGTTCCATAATACCTTGCGTCTGCCATCTTTCCCTACCTCCTGATCAAAAAGTTAATGCTTCTGGTTTCTGAGCTGCATGCTTGTGTTCCGGCCCTGCGTATACGAATAATTTCTTATACATCCTTCTTCCCAAAGGCCCTTTCGGAAGCATTCCCTTGACCGCAAGCTCCATAACCCGTTCCGGTTTCCTTGCCAACATATCCTTTAACTTCGTCTCTTTCATCCCGCCGACGTATCCGGAGTGATGATAGTAGATCTTCTGGTCTAATTTCTTTCCGGTCACTTTCACTTTTTCCGCATTGACTACGATCACATAGTCGCCCGTGTCCAGATAAGGCGTAAAGATCGGCTTATGTTTCCCTCTCAATATCTTCGCCACTTCTGACGCTAAACGTCCCAATGTCTTCCCTTCGGCATCAACCACATACCATTTTCTCTCAATTGCCGCCTCGCTTGGTACAAAAGTTTTCATCGCCTGTTACCTCCTTGAATTTTACGATGTTACTCTGATCTCCCGAATGCCGTCCTCCGGCCCCTTTCCCGGGCCTATGCGCGAAACGCGCCTGCCAAGGATCCGATCAGATCCCCTTTGATTCCATCCGTTCCATCGGTTTCACACCATTTACATTTTTCCTTGTACTTCAAAGCAAAAACGCTTCGCCGGGGTTTGGCTTGCATTTCTAACTCGCCATACCGTCTTATTTTATTATAAGAACTTCCGTCTGTCAACATTTTTTTCTGGAGAACGTTGCAACAATTCGTAACCGTTCAGCCTTCCGGCTGCCCTTTTACGGAATCCGGCTCATTTCAAATTTGCCTTCGGCAAAGAGCCGGATTCCCACTCGGCAAAATTTTCAGCAAAATTTACACATTCTTACGGACTTTGCAGCAAGCGCGAAGTCCTAGTCTGAGCTGTTACGAAACCTGCCCATTTCAGACCGCCTTTGGCGGAGGCGGATCCGCGCCTGGCTAACGCCCCCATATTCTCACCGTCTGAAGCATTACGATCCGCAACCGTCCTCCCCGTACCGGATCCCGATCATCGTCAGCCCGTGAGCCGGGGCCGTAGGCCCCGCGGCGGCCCGGTCGCGTTCCCGCAGTATCGCTTCTACCGCCTCCGGCTCAAGCTCCCCCGCGCCGACGGCGATCAGCGTCCCCGCGATGATCCGCACCATATTGTACAAAAACCCCGTCCCCGTCACGCGGATCGCCACGATATCCCCTTCCCTGCGCTCAACCGTGCAGGACAAGATCTCGCGCACCGTATCCAAAACATCTTCCTTCGCCGTGCAAAAGCTCTTAAAATCATGCTTCCCGACCAGAAAGCGCGCGGCTTCCCGCATGCGCCCCTCATCCAGCTTCCGATAATAAAAATAAGTATCCCGCCGCAGCGTGGGGACCGGGATCTTCCGGTTCAAAATACGGTACTCGTATGTTTTTTCACTGTAACAGCGGCGCGGATGGAAATCCGGCGGAACCTCGCAGGAACTCTGCACCGCGACATCCTCCGGAAGACGCTGGTTGACGGCGTAACAGATCTTTTCCGGCGGGATCCTCGTATCCGTGTCAAACACAGCCACATTCCCCAGGGAATGCACGCCGGAATCCGTGCGGCTTGCCCCGACCACCCGGATTTCCTCGCCCAGCAACTCTGAAAGCGCGCGGTTCAAGACTTCTTCCACCGTGATCCCGTTTGGCTGCGTCTGCCAGCCGCAGTAATTCGTCCCCTCGTAAGCCACGACCAATTTGATCCGTCTCACATTTTCTCCCTCCCCGCTCACCGCTGCAGAATAGATACTGCCCTTCGGCTGCGCAGCGGCGCGCCTCCGCTCACCGCAGCAGAATAGCCGCCGCGAAATACGCCGCCGTGACAAGGTACGCCGCATGATCCGCTTTTCGGTAGCGCAGCGGGCGCATCTTCGTCCGTCCCGCCCCGCCTCGGTAACACCTCGCCTCCATCGCAAGAGCCAGGTCGTTCGCGCGGCGGAACGCCGAGACGAACAGCGGGATCAGCAGCGGAACCATGGCCTTTACCCGCTTCCACAGATTCCCGCTCTCAAAATCCGCCCCGCGCGCCAACTGCGCCTTCCGGATCTTATCCATTTCTTCGATCAGGATCGGGATGAAACGCAGCGCGATGGACATCATCATGGAAATCTCATGCACCGGGACATGGAGCTTCTGGAGCGGGCGCAGCGCCTTTTCCATGCCGTCGGCCAACTGGTTCGGCGTCGTCGTGAGCGTCAGCACGGAGCTGCCCAGGATCAGGTAGATCAGGCGGATAGACAAAAAAAACGCATTCTGCGCGCCTTCCTTTGTCACCGTCAGCTTCCCGATCACGACAAGCGTCTCCCCCGGCGTCAGGAACAGATGGAACGCGGCCGTCAGCGCCAGGATCATCACGATCGCCCGCAGCCCTCTCACCATGTAGCGGAACGGGACTTTCGACAAGCGCACGAGAAAAAAAAGCCACAGCGTCGCGGCCGCAACTCCCGCCGCATTCCGAAACAGGAACAGGGACAGGAGGTACAAAAGCGTCGCCATCAGCTTCGTCCTTGGATCCAGCCTGTGAAGGACAGAATCCGCCGGATAATATTGTCCGATTGTAAGATCTCTTATCATGGTTTTCCATCCCCCATGGCCAGGCTGCTCAAGAAAACGCCTCTAAGATGGACGCCTTCGCCTCCGCCAGGGTCGTCGCCTTCTCATTGACCAAAAATCCCCTTTCCCGCAGGTCCCGCATCAGATAAACGGCCTCCGGGGCGGCAAGCCCGGCGCGCTCCAATTCCTTGTAACGCAGGAACACTTCCCCAGGCGCGCCGTCGAGCAGCACGCTCCCGTGATCCATTACGACGATCCGCCCCACATGGTCCGCGACGTCTTCCATGCTGTGGGAGATCAGGATCACCGTCCGGTTGGATTCTTCCTTTATTTTTCCGATCAGTCCAAAAATCTCGTCCCGCCCCTTCGGGTCTAAGCCCGCCGCAGGCTCGTCCAGGACCAGGACTTCCGGCCCCATCGCCAGGACGCCAGCGATCGCGGCCAGCCGCTTCTGTCCGCCGGAAAGCGCGAACGGGGAATGGTACCAGCACGTTTCCGGAAGCCCGACGCTGCGCAGCGCGCCAAACGCCCGAAGCTGCGTCTCCTTTTGGGAATATCCCAGGTTTTGGGGACCGTAGCACACATCCTCGAAGACCGTAGTCCCAAACAACTGATGCTCCGGATATTGGAACACCAGCCCCACCTTGCCGCGCAATTCCTTCTTGTCATAATCCGACTCGTAAATATCCCGCCCGTTATAATAAACGCCCCCCGACGTCGCGCAGAGCAGCCCGTTCAAAAGCTGGGCGAGCGTGGATTTCCCCGATCCGGTATGCCCGATGATCCCGACAAATTCCCCGTCTTCGATCGTCAGGCTCACATTTTTCAGCGCCTGCGCCTCAAACGCCGTCTTTTCCTCGTAGGAATAATAAACTTTATTTAAGATAATCGACATAATGCTTCCACCAATTCCTGCCTGGTAAGGATCCCCTCCGGCAGGCGCAGCCCCTCCTTGCGCAGTTCATGCGCCAGGCGCGCCATTGGCGGAACGTCCAGGCGGTACCCGCGCAGCTCCTCCACCTGTGAAAACACCTCGCGCGGCGTCCCCTGCATCACGACTTTTCCCTGATCCATCACGAAAACGCGCCCGGCGCGGACGGCCTCTTCCATATAATGGGTGATCAGGATCACCGTGACGCCTTTTTCCCGGTTCAGCCGCTCCGCCGCGTCCAGCACTTCCTTCCGCCCGCTCGGATCCAGCATCGCGGTCGGCTCATCCAGCACGATGCATTTCGGCTCCATCGCCATCACCCCGGCGATGGCGACGCGCTGCTTCTGCCCGCCGGAAAGCCGGTTCGGGGAATGCCTGCGGTACTCGGACATCCCGACCGCATGCAGGCTCTTAGCCACGCGCTTTAAGATCTCGATCGGCGGGATCCCGAGGTTTTCCGGCCCGAAGGCGACGTCCTCTTCCACGACGCCCGCCACGATCTGATTGTCCGGGTTTTGGAACACCATTCCCGTGCTTTTTCGGATATCCCAGGCGTTCCCGGCGTCCATCGCGTCTTTCCCGTCGATCCAGAGCGTCCCTTCCTCCGCCGTCAGGAGCGCGTTCAAATGCCGGGCGAGCGTGGATTTCCCGGAGCCGTTATGCCCCAGGATCGCGACGAAATCCCCCTGCCCGACCTGCAGGTCCACGCCGTCGAGCGCCCTTAAGATCTCCGTCACGTTGTCCTCTTCATCCCGTATGATATATTCGTATGCCAGCTTCCCGGCCTCGATCAGATTCATGTCCGCCTCCCTCACCAATGCAGGCGGTGGAGCTGCCCTTTTAATTCCATATGCGCGAACTTGTTCTGCCGCAGCGCCTCATACAAGACGATCGCGACGGAGTTTGCCAGATTCAAAGAGCGTATGTCCCCGACCATCGGGATCCGCACGCACCTGCTCGGGTTCTCTTTTAAGATCTCTTCCGGGATCCCCGCGCTTTCCTTCCCGAACATCAGATAGCTGTCCGGCCCGTACTGAACGTCCGTGTACGTCTGCCGCGCTTTCGTCGTCGCCATGTAGACGTCCGCCCCGGGATTTTTCTCCAGGAAATCCTGCCAATTCAAATAGCGCGTCACGTCCAGCTCTTTCCAATAATCCATCCCGGCCCGCTTGATCGCCTTTTCGCTCAAGTGGAAGCCCAACGGCTCGATCAAGTGCAGCCTCGCTCCCGCCGCAACGCAGGTGCGCCCGATATTCCCGGTATTTGCCGGAATCTCCGGCTCATAAAGCACAATGTTCAGTCCCAACGCCCAAACCTCCCTGCACGCGGGCTTTTGATCCCCGCCGCCTTAAGATCCGCACTCCGCAAGCGGGCAATCCCGCTTAGGTCCGTCATTCCCGCCGCCTTAAGATCCGCGCTCCGCAAACGGGCAATCCCGCTTAGGTCCGTCATTCCCGCCGCCCTAAGATCCGTCCGCCGCCTTGCCGCGCAGCCTTCCGATAAAATGCTCCATCCGGTCTAGGGCTTCCTTTAATTTTTCCAGGGAATACGCGTAAGAAATGCGCAGGAACCCCTCGCCGCATTCCCCGAACGCCGTCCCCGGCACCACGACCACTTTTTCCTCCTGAAGCATCCGCGTCGCAAATTCATCCGATGCCATGCCAAATTCCCGGATGCAGGGAAACGCGTAAAACGCCCCGAACGGCTCAAAGCAGGAAAGCCCCATCTCCTGGAAGCGGTGCATCAGGTACCGCCGCCGCCTGTTATACTCCTCGCGCATCCCGGCAACGTCCCCGTCCCCGTTCCGCACGGCCTCGACCGCCGCATACTGGCTCGTCGTCGGCGCGCACATGATCGCGTACTGATGGATCTTGAGCATCTGCTCCAAGATCGCCTTGGGCGCGCAGGCATAGCCCAGCCGCCATCCCGTCATGGAATACGCCTTGGAAAACCCGTTGATCAAAACGGTCCTCTCGCGCATCCCCGGCAAAGACGCGATCGTCACATGGTCTTTCCCTTCCAGATACGTAAGCTCCGCGTAAATCTCGTCGCTTAACACATAAAGGTCATGCTCCTTCACCACCCGCGCGACCGCCTCCAGATCCTCTTTTTCCATGACCGCTCCCGTCGGGTTGTTCGGGAACGGCAGTACCAAAAGCTTCGTCTTCGGCGTGACCGCGCCGCGCAGCTCCTCCTCCGTCAGGCGGAACTCATGCTCCGCCTTTAAGTTGATGACCTTCGGCGTCCCGTTCGCCAGCATCGCGCACGGCAGATAGGAGACGTAGCTCGGCTGCGGGATCAGGACTTCGTCCCCGGGGTCCAACATGGCGCGCATCGCGACGTCGATCGCCTCGCTGCCGCCCACGGTGATCATCATCTCCGCGTCCGGGTCGTAAGAAACGCCGAACCGCCGCTCCAGATAATTCGCGATCTCGACCTTCAACTCCTTCAAGCCCGCGTTCGACGTATAAGCCGTCCTGCCCTTTTCCAGGGAATAGATCCCCTCGTCCCTGATATGCCACGGCGTGTCAAAATCCGGCTCGCCCACGCCAAGCGAGATCACGTCCGTCATTTCCGCCGCGATATCGAAAAACTTTCGGATTCCGGAAAACGGGATCCCCTCGATGCGGCTTGACAATGGATTTCTCATAAGCTCACCAACATCCTTTCATCTTCCTTCGGCTTCGCTATGACAGTCCCGTGATCCTTGTATTTTTTCAGGATAAAATTCGTCTTCGTGCTTAGCACGGAATCCAGCGTGGACAGCTTATCCGACACGAACTGCGCCGCCTCGCGCAGCGTCTTCCCCTCTAATGTCACCAGCAGGTCGTAGCCGCCGGAGATTAAATACACGGCGCTTACCTCCGGATAATTGTAGATCCGCTCCGCCACGCTGTCAAATCCCCTGCCGCGCTGCGGCGTCACGCGCACCTCGATCAGCGCGTTCACCTTCTCGATGCTGGTCTTTTCCCAGTCGATCAGCGTATGGTAGCCGCAGATGACCCGCTCTTCCTCCATCGCGGCCATCTCGTTCGCCACCTCCGCTTCCGTCACGCCGAGCGTGACCGCAAGATCCTTCAGGTCGATCCTGCTGTTCGTCTCGATCAATGATAAGATCTTTTCCCTCAGTTCCATCTTGGTATCCTCCTGCCGTATTTCTCTATCTTACCGCCTTATACAGCTCATCCGGCTCAGGCGGCCCTAAAAAACGCTCCTCTTCCCCATTGAAAAGGACGCGGCGTTTCCCTTCCTGCGCTTTCCCGATCACGGCCGCATGGATCCCGGCCTTCTCCAGTCCGCGCGCCAGCCTGTTCCCGTCCGCGGACGCCATTAGCATACATCCGCTTGAAACAAGCCCGTAAGGGTTCAAGCCAAAAAACTCGCAGATCTCCACGGTCTCCTGCTTCACCGGGATTTTTTTGAAATCGATCTCTAAGCCGATCCCGGAACTTTCCGCCAATTCCCAGAGCGCGCCGAAGATCCCGCCCTCCGTCACGTCGTGCATCGCGCTGACGCCCGTCTCCACGGCGATCTCCGCTTCCGGCAGCACGGACAGGTACCGATCGAACCGCTTCGCTTCCTCGATCAGGAATGCCGGATAACGCGTCAAAAGCTCCTTTTCCTTTTCCTTCGCCAGGATGGACGTCCCCTCCAGGCCGATCCATTTGCTGGCCACGATGTCGTCCCCCGGCCGCGCCCCGGCCGTCGAGACAAGCTTCCCCGCCTTCGCCTTTCCGACTCCGCAGACTGTAAGGAGCGGCTGGCGCACGGCCGCCGTGACCTCCGTATGGCCGCCGACCACCTGCACATTCGCGGCCTCGCAGGCGGCTTCCGCCTGGCGGACGATCTCCCTTAGCTCCGGCTCGCCGCTTCCCTCCGGCAGCAGGAGCGTCAAGATCACGCCGATCGGCTCCGCGCCCGACGACGCCAGGTCGTTGAGCGTGATATGGATCCCCAGATGCCCGATATCGGACGACGTCCCTGTCACCGGGTCGGCGGAAAGGACGAACACCTCGTCCCCGCAAAGCCGTATGGCCGCGCAGTCTTCCCCCACGCCAGCC
The DNA here is from genome assembly GCA_947626795.1 of uncultured Lachnospiraceae bacterium. Classification (GTDB taxonomy): domain Bacteria; phylum Bacillota; class Clostridia; order Lachnospirales; family Lachnospiraceae; genus Petralouisia. The sequence goes on along the minus strand of CANQTH010000029.1, from coordinate 24,673 downwards.
CCCAGCAGGACCTCCCCGCGCCTGGCGCGTATCTGCCCCAACACCGAGCGCTTCAGCACGCTTTCCGGGATTTTCCCAATTTCCATATGAAACGGCCTCCTTCAAGACCCGCCTGCGGGTCTTCGCCCATCTGATAAATATTAGGCTGTTTCATTCCTGAAACAGCCCTTTCTTTCTATTGTTCCCCTTCTTCGGCGTCCCCGGCGCCGCCGCCTTCGCCGCCTTCCCCTTCTTTTGCGTCTTCTCCGTTCTCTTTTTCATCGCCGCCGCTCTCCGGCTTCTCTTTCTCCGGCTTTTCTTCCTGCTGCTCCGGCTGCTGTTCCTGCGGCTGCTCTTGCTGCTGCTGCGCCGCCTGATCCGCCGCCGCCTGATCCGCCGCCGCCTGGTCCGCCGCCTGCTGGGCGGCTGCCAGCGCCGCGTCGTTCCATTGGGCCACCGCCGCGTTGATCGCGCCTGAATCCTGGCTCCCGATCGCCGCGCTGACGGCTCCTACCGCCTCCGGGTTCGCGGAAGCCGTCCCCACCAGGATGATCCGCGGGGAGGGGTTATACGTGCTTTTATTGAACACTTCCCGGCTCTGCTCCACCCCGTTCATCTTCACGATCTTCCACAACTGGGCCGTGTACCCGGTATGGGCGGACTGCTGCTGGGAAATGTATCCGATCGGCTGCCCCGGCGCCGCCTGGTACTGCGTCCCAGGCTCCGTCGTGGAAAGCGTCTCGCTGACAAATTCCACTTCCCGCCCGCTCGGCCTTTTCTCTTCCCCATATACGTTGAAATAAAGCTCGCGGCCCTCCGTATACCCTTCAAGATAAATGGGGGCGTCCGTATTATTGACAAATTTCAGATCCTTATACGTCCCGGCGATCGCCGCGTCCGCCGACGGATCCACATAATTCACGATCATGGAGTGGTTATAGCGTTCCGTGATCTCCAGCTCCGCTCGGATGACCGCGTTGTACAAGGTCGTGGAAACCTGGCAGATCCCCCCGCCGTACGTCTCAACCGTCGTCCCGTTCTCATAAGACCCGGCCAGCTCGTAGCCGTTTTCCGCCTCGAACGGGCTTACCGCCTCGTATACGGAAAAGCTGTCGCCCGGATATATGACGGAGCCGTTGATCTTCGACGCCCCGTTCTCCACGTTCTTGGCGCGTCCCGACGCCGAGCTGGCGTAGGATGTGTGGAAGCTCCCGAGTACGTCCTTGACCTTGGACAGCTCTTCCTCCGTCCCTTTCGGATCCACGACGTCAGCCGCGATCTCGACCGTCCCGGCGCCTCCGTCCCATTCTTTCGAAAAGTAATCCTCTAAGGCCTCCACGGATTTTTCCACGTTCACAGTCACGCCCTGGCTGCCCGGGACGATCGAGAAGCTTCCGTTCTCCCGCACCAGCCCGGCGTCCACCGCCTCCGTCTCTAATTCAGACGCATGGCTTTCCAAAAACGCCGTCAGTTTGCCGCTGTCCGCCTCATAAGACAGCTCGTACTGCTTATCTTCATTCTCCAAATCCTTCATGGCTTTGTAGCGCACGATCAGGTTGCCGCTCTTCCCCAACTCCGCGGCCTCCTGCACGATCTCCCGGTTCTTCCAGGAGACGCCCAGCTCGGAGATCGGCGCGTTTACCGTGTTCTCCCCGGCCTTGAGCGTGATGGACTGCCCGAGCCGCCCCGCCAGATACGTCTCGACCGCCGCCTCCGCTTCTTCCGGCGTCATCCCGCCCACCGGGATATCCCCGAAATACACGCGCTGCGGGATGGCGTCCTCCGCGCTCCCTTCCTGCGCGCTGGCCGGGGTTGTCCAGACGGCGGAAAGCAAGATCGCCGCAAACGCGCAGCCCGCAGCCGCCATGCATTTTTCCAAAAATTTTCCCATAACCTGTTCTTCACCTGCTTTTCCCTTTGGCTTTTACATTTTTACCAACCCCATTTTAACATAAAAACCGTATTTTTCAAGGGATGAAAACCACGAATTTCATTGACATAACGCGGTTCTTTCTGTATATTATGAACAGTTGCACCGCGCTTCACACGAACGCCGCGAGAAATACGGACAGCACCATGGACGCCACTAAGACCAGGGCGACAATAGCTGCGAATATCCGCTTGTTTTTCATAAGGCTCACCTCGTTTCTTCGGATAGGAACGCCGACTTTGGCGCTTCCTTGGACGCCAGTTCCCTGGCATGCATGACAATAGAAAGGAATCAAACGATCATGGGAATCCCTATCTTATTTTGCTGGTTCATCATCCTCCTGGCCGTCATCTCCTTTAAGCAGAACAAGGCCGGAAGGCAGCGGGACGCTGCGGAAAAAAATTTTTGGAAACGGGAGAGCGACGCAAATTCCGTGCGGAAGAAGGACATCTCCAACCTGGATTACGTCGACCTCTCGGGCGCCCGGCTCCCCTTCGCGCTGTTCCAGGATCCCGTCCTGCAGGAATGCGAGGCGCAGATCCGCAAGCTCAGGGACGAGAAGATCTTAAACCTCACGGGCCTTAGCAATACCGACTTAAAGCTGGCCTACGGTGCGGCAAACCTCCCTGCGCTCACGCAATACGACCTGAATTTCACGCTTCTGGCGCGCACGCTGAATACCTGGGGGCATCGCCTGCACGAGCTGTCTTTCCCGAACGAAGCGATCTCCGTCCTCGCGTTCGCCGTGTCAGCCGGCAGCGACATCAAGGCCACGTACCAGCTCCTGGCCCAGCTTTATCGGGAAAAAGGGGACGACGCCGCCATCGAGGGCCTGAAAGCGCGCGCCTCTCAGCTCAACTCCCTGATGAAAGGGCCGATCCTGTCCATGCTGGATCAGGCCTGACCCCCCGTCGCCCTTCCTCGGCTCTTCCGCCATCTTCCCGCAGGCGGGCCATCGGCTCGGATCATGCTCATCTCAAGGCGTTTCCCCGTCGGCTCCGTCTTTCTTCGGCTCTTCCGCCATCTTCCCGCAGGCGGAGAGGATGCGGTCCACCATCCGGGACGCCTCGCTCCTCGTCAGGCTGTCGATCTCAACCTTCAATTCTATTTTATGATAAGCGGCAAGCTCTTTCAAGTACCTTTTTTGCCTCGGCGTCGCCGGGGTCTGTTTTTTCACCTTGCGCTTGAGCGGCTTCGGCTGAAACGCCTCCGGATCCGATTCTCCGAACGCTTCCTGCAGACGCCGGAACAAGACCGCCGTCGCCCTCGCGTCTTCGAGTGCCCTGTGGTTCCGCTCGCGCTCGATCCCATAATACGCGCAAAGGCAGTCGAGCGTCTTCTTCTCTTCCTTCGGCAGGAACTTCCGCGCCAGCTTCAACGTGTCGATCCCTTCTTTTTCCAACGCGCGTCCGTAGTTCACGGCGCACTGCTTCAAAAAGCTGTAATCGAACAGGATGTTATGCCCCACAAGCGGCAGCCCCTCGGCAAATTCCAGGAACCCGAACACCGCTTCCGCGTCGCCGCACCCTTCCCGCGCCATCTCGTTGGTGATCCCGGTAAGCGACACGATCTCCTCCGGCAGCTCCATCCGCGGATCCACCATCTTGTGGTATTCGCCGACCACGCGCCCGCCCCTCACTTTTACGGCGCCAATCTCCAGGATCCGATCCGTCTTGGATTTCAACCCCGTCATTTCCAGATCCACTACCACGTAATCTTCCTGCATCTCCTATCCTTTCCGCCTTTTCGGGCGCCCTCCGTATCCGCGCGGAACTGCCGCCCCTTATCATCCGCGCGGAACCGTCGTTTCTTATCGTCCGCTCTGCATCCGCTTAGGACGCGCGGAACCGTCATCTCTTATCGTCCGCGCTGCATAAGTCGCTTAAGAAGCACTCGCCGCACTTCGGGTTCCGCGCCGTGCAGATGCTCCGCCCCAGCGTGATGATCTGGATGTTGTATAAGATCCAGTGGTCTTTGGGCAGCGCCTCCATCAAGTCATATTCCACTTTCACGGGGTCATCCTCCTTCGTCAGGCCGAGCCGCTTCGAGATCCGCTTCACATGGGTATCCACAACGACGCTCGGCTCATGGTAAACGTTCCCGCGTATCACATTCGCCGTCTTCCGACCGACGCCCGGGAGGGAAGTCAGATCCTCCAAGCTCTGCGGCACTTCCCCGTGGAATTCCTCCACCAGCTTTCTGGCGCATAAAATGATGTTCCGCGCCTTATTCCGGTAAAACCCGATGGAGCGGATATCCTGCTCCAATTCCGCCACGTCGGCGTCCGCGAATTTTTCCAGCGTGTCATACTTTTGGAACAAGTCCTTCGTCACGATATTCACGCGGGCGTCCGTGCATTGCGCGCTCATGATCACGGCGATCAATAGCTGCCATGCGTTTTCGTGGTTCAGATAGCAGCGGTACTCCCGCCCGTAGGCCTCGTCCAGCCGCGCCAAGATCTCATTCGTCCTCTTTTGCATATCGCTCCCGCTCCTTTTCCTTCATTCTCTTTCGCATCTTGCTCCCGCTTTTTTCATCCATCATTCTCTTTCGCATCTTGCTCCCGCTTTTTCATCCATTCCCTTTCGCATCCTGCCCCGTTTCGATCTTTCTGACCGAAACGCCCCGCCTGCCCGCCGCGCCTTTGTTCCCTTCCTGCGGGTAAGAAAACAGATAAAACTGCCGCTCCTCGTTCTTTTGCGGATAGGAGTAAAGCGTCCGCGCGCGCCGCGCCGCCTCCATATCGTAAAAAAACGGCTCTACATGGGACAGCTTCCCGTTCCTGCAGTAACGCCTCGTCTCTTCCCGGAAACTGGACGCGTCGCACGCGAACGCCGGGCGCGTCTTCATGTTTTCCCGGGCGTACAGGTCGTATGTGAGCGTCTCGCTGTAAAGTTCCCCATGCTCCGGATCCTTTTCCTCCAGGAACTCCAGCAGGATCTCGCACCGCCGGATGCGGGAATGGCTCACATCGAGCAGCCCGCGCCTCTCATAGAACCGCCCCAGCTCCAAATAAAGGAAAAACGGGTTCTCCCAAGCAAGCTCCATCACCTTTGCCGTTATCTCAAACTGGCCGCTGTTGTAATACGTCTCCAGCATTTCCTCCGCCAGCTTGATCTCCAGCATCTCGTCGTAAGAGAGCCAGGCCGTCGCCATCACCTCGTACGGCGGGCCTTCCTGGCAGATCATCCCGTACGCCTCCCGCCGGCTGTCGATATAAGAGCCTTTGAGCGACTTTAAGAACCCAAGCTGGAGCTGCTGCGGCTTCAGGCGGTACACGTCGGCAAAGGATCTCGCAAACGTCTCAAACCCTTCCAGCGGAAGCCCCGCGATCAGATCCAGATGCAGGTGGATGTTCCCCGCCTCCTGCAGGCGCAGGACAGCCCGCTCCAGCCTTCCCAAATCCATCGCGCGGCGGATCTCCTTCACCGTCGGCATATGCGTGGTCTGCACGCCGATCTCCAGCTGCGCCTGCCCGGGGCGCAGCGACGCGAGCAGGGAAATCTCTTCCTCCGTCAGCAGATCCGCCGCGATCTCAAAATGAAAATTCGTGATCCCGTTGTCATGCTCCTTCAAATACTGCCAGACCGCCATGGCGTGGCCGTGGCTGCAGTTGAACGTCCGATCCACGAATTTCACCTGCGGGACGCCATGATCCAGGAAAAACTGCAGCTCCTGTTCCACCAGCGGGAGGGAACGGAAACGCATCCCTTTTTCCAACGAGGAAAGGCAGTAGCTGCAGGAAAACGGGCAGCCCCGGCTTGACTCGTAATAGAGGATCCGGTTCTGGAACGCTTCCAGGCCGCCATAACAGAACGGCAGGCTGTCCATCGGAAGCGGCTCCCGCCCCGGCGTGCGCACGAGCTTCCCGTCCGATGCGCGGAACACAAGCCCCGGGATCCGCGCAAGCCCTTCCACGCCTTTTGCCAGATCCGCGCCCGCCTCGCCCAGCGCGACATAATGCGCGCACAGATCCCGGAAGGTCGCTTCCCCCTCGCCCACCATGACGCCGGACGCCATCGGGCACCGCTCCAGGAACGCCTCCGTCTCATAAGAAACCTCCGGCCCGCCCAGCCAGATCGGAAGCTCCGGGCGCAGCTTGTGGATCTCCGTGATCAGCTCTTCCACCTGCCTTATGTTCCAGATGTAGCAGGAGACGCACAAAACGTCCGGCCGCTGCCTGTAGACTTCCCGCAGGATGTGGCCGCCCCGCTGGTTGATCGTATATTCCGCGATCCCGATATGCTCCCGGTACTCTTCCGCATAGGCCCGCAAGCTGTACACCGCGAGGTTGGAATGGATATATTTTGCATTGATGGCGGTCAGTAAGATCTTCATGATTCCCTCCATGCCCTGGCCGGGCCGCCTTGCCGCGCCCTGCCGCAAACGCCAAATATCCTGCCGTTCCCTATATTATAACCAAAACCTATCGTGTTTTCCAGTTTTTTTGAATTAGACAAAACGCCGCCGCAAACGTATACTTTACGACAGCAAGATTCACGGCCCTGCCGACGCGCGGGCCAGAAAGGAGAACGCTGATGAAACAAACGCTAAAAAAAGCCCTCCCGTTCCTCGGGCTTGGGTTTGCGGCCGTAACAGACCGCGCAATCCCAAATTCCACGCAGCAGCCAGAAGCCGACGGGCCGTATTTCTTTTACTTCCTGCTCATTCTGGCGGCCGCTTACCTGCTGGCCTTCCTATGCTCCTTCTTTTTCCAGGGGCTGGAAGAAAAGCTCGCGCACAAAGCGCCGTTCTTAGCCGGGGCGGCCCTGCTCGTCGCGGCCATCAACCTGGCGATCTCAAAATTCGCGCTGCTGCCCGTCCTGTTCTTCCCATGCCTGGACCGGGTGTTCGGCGTGTTCGCCGCCGACCGCGCGCTTCTTTTGCGCTGTATCCTCGCGTCCGGGAAGCTTTTGATCATCGGGTTTCTGATCGGAGGCGGCCTCGGGTTCCTCACAGGCGTGCTGATCGGGTTCAGCAAGAAGGCGAGCTACTGGATCTCCCCCATCATGAAATTTGTCGGGCCGATCCCGCCGACTTCCTGGTCGCCCCTTGTCCTGTCCCTGTTCACGACTGCATACGCGGCGTCCGTATTCATGGTCGCGCTGGCCGTCTGGTTCCCGGTCACGCTCATGACAAGCAGCGGGATCCAGAATGTGGGCAACTCCTATTTTGAAGTCGCCTCTACCCTGGGCGCGGGAAAGTTCCACAAGATCTGCCACGTCGCCATCCCGGCGGCGATGCCGAGCATCTTCCTCGGGATCTTTTACGCGACCTGCAGCGCGTTCGTCACACTGGTGACGGCGGAGCTGCTGGGCGCGGACGCCGGGCTTGGGTGGTATCTGAACTGGGAAAAGAGCATGATGATGTACGCGAACGTCTACGCCGGGCTGATCCTGATCGCCGTCATCTGTACCCTGGCGATCACGCTCGTATTCAAATTGAAAGACCATGTCTTAGTATGGCAGAGAGGGGTGATCAAATGGTAGGCGAGATCAAGATCGAACACGCGCGCAAGACGTTCGTCAATCCGGACGGCTCTTCCGTAACTGCCTTAGAAGACGTGAACCTCACGGTCAGACCCGGGAGCTTCGTCACCTTCATCGGCCCGTCCGGCTGCGGGAAGACGACCCTGCTGCGCGCCATCGCGGGGCTTGACCCTGCGGACAGCGGCGCCATCTTCTTAGACGGCGAGAAGATCACGCAGCCCGGCGTGGAGCGCGGCTATGCCTTTCAGCAGGCGAACCTGTTCCCGTGGCTCAACATCCGGGACAACATCGCCTTCGGGCTGAAAGCGCGCAAAGAATATAAGGAAAAGAAAGACGATGTCGCCAAGTTCATCGAAATGACGGGCCTTCAGGGATTCGAAAATTCCTATCCCCACCAGGTTTCCGGCGGCATGCGCCAGCGCGCCGCCCTCGCAAGGGCGCTGGTCGGGCATCCCAAGGTCCTCCTCCTCGACGAGCCGCTGGGGGCGCTGGACGCCTTTACCCGGATGAATATGCAGGACATGATCCTAAGCCTCTGGAAAGAATACAACATGACGATGATCATGGTGACGCACGACGTAGACGAGGCGATCTATCTGTCCGACGAAGTCGTCGTAATGTCCGCGCGCCCCGCAAAAGTGGAGCAGATCATCCCGATCGACCTTTTCCGGCCGCGCCGCCGCGGGCAGGACACTTTCCTGGATTACCGCAGGAAGATCTTAAAGATCTTAGACTTCGCGGGCGACATCCAGGACGTAGATTATTACTTGTAAAAAAGCAAAGAAAAGAGGGAATTATCATGAAAAACAAAACATTCAAAAAAATCTTAGCAGCTATGCTCGCCGCAGCCCTGGCAATCCCGGCGCTTGCCGGATGCGGCGGCGGGAACGCGCAAAACGCCGGGACAGGAGCGGACGAAAGCTCCGGCGGAAACGAAAGCGCCAGTTCCGGGCAGACGGTGCGCATCCAGGTAAGCAAGGACACCGTGTGCGGCGTGGCCATGCAGCTGGCCGCCGAGCTGGGCTACTTTGAAGACGAGCTGGGCGCCATCGGCCAGGATTGCGAAGTGACCGTGGCGGCCTCTTCCGAGACGGTCGACCTGCTCACATCCGGGAAGATCGACGCGGCCTTCGGCCTGGCCTGCAACTTCATCACCCCGATCTCCAACGGGCTTCCCGTATCGTTCGTGACCGGGGTGCATAAGGGCTGCACGAAGTTCTATGCCAAATCCTCTTCCGGGATCGAGACCCTGGAAGATTTCAAGGGAAAGAATATCGGCGTGCCTACCCTCTCGGATTCCAGCACGCTGGAGCTGAAGCGGAAGCTCGGGGACCTCGGCTTTACCGTAAACGGCGCGGACGCGGACGTCACCTTTACCGCCTATGCGATGAGCGACCTTCCCGCGGCCCTTGACAACGGTGCGGTCGATATCATCGGCGTGCATGAGCCGATGGGAACGATGGTCGAGGCAAATTACGACGTCGTGACGCTGCTCGACACCGGGAAGGACGAGAAATTCAAGGACGAATACTGCTGCATGGCGCTGGTAACGCAGGATCTGATCAAGAATAATCCGGAAGGCGCGGCCGCATTCGCGCGGGCCGTCCAGAAAGGCGCGGCGTTCGCGCAGGCAAACTCGGAGGAAGCCGCAAAGATCCAGATCGACGGCGGCTATGTCTCCGGCGACGCAGAGACGAACGCCAAGATCATCGAGGGGCTGGACTTCACGCCCGGCGTCAAAGCCGCGCGGGAAACCTTTTCCAACGCATTTTCCGACCTGCAGAAAACCGGAGACTTAAACGCAGACTTAGACGAAGCGGAATTTACCGCGCAGGCGTTCCCGGAGCTGGACGGCGTGCCGGAATCCATGACATACGACCCGGAAACGCAGGAATTTACGGAAACGGATTGAAAACAGACAGGAGGGACCTATGGATCATCTTGAATTAGCGAAAGCGGCGATGCGCTTCATCGACACGCGGAAACAGAAGGGGCCTTCGGGCGCCTTCTGGTCCGTGGAAGACGCGGCCGCGGGAAAACCGATCTACTACGACGAGATCAGCTTATACGCCGGCGCGTCCGGGATCTTGCTCTTCCTTCTGGGCCTTTTTGACGCAACCGGGGAAAAGGCTTATCTGGAGGAGGCTGAGGACGCGGCCGATTACCTGCGTTACCGCTGGGAATGCCACAGGAAATTAAAACGCAATTTCTCCCCTTACGCATTTTCCAGCGGATGGGCCGGGGCCGGATTTGCCGCCGCCCACCTGTTCCTCGTATGCAAAAAGGAAGCGTACCGCGCGCTTGCCTGCTCCATCGCGGAACAGGCCATCGAGGACGCCGCGCCATCCCCGGACGGGATCGGCTATTCCTGGTCCAGCTACCCGGGCATTGTCGGGGACGCGGGCACGATCCTCTTTTTGCTGTTCGCGGCGGACACCTTCCACTCTGAGAAATTCCGCTCGTTCGCGATCTCGGCCGGGAGGGCCTACCTGAGCAGAAGCAGGGACATGGGCGGCGGGAAAAAGGCTTACCTGGGCGTCAATCCAGCCTACTTCGGCGCGTCCGAGGATTACATCGACCCCAACTTCCCGATGGGGACGTGCGGCGTCGGCTATCTGCTGCTGAAATTATACGAAGCCAGCGGGGACGAAGCTTTTTTCCAGGCGGTAAAAGGCGTCCCGGAATACGTGTCTTCCGTCGCCGTGAGGCAAAAACGCGGAAAGCTCCTGCCACACGGGCTTCCGGACAGGCCGGACCTGTTCTACTTAGGATACTGCCACGGCCCGGCCGGGACGGTGCGCTTCTTTTACAAGCTCTGGGAAATGACCGGGAACGCCGCTTATCAGGAGGCGATCCAAAGCCTCGTCCAGGGATTGGAGGATACCGGGGCGCCGAGGCTGCGCAGCGCCGGATACTGGAACAATTACAACCTCTGCTGCGGCACAGCCGGGATCCTGAATATGTACCTGGGGCTGTGGGCGTCGTCCAAAGATCCGGCGTTCCTCGCGCAGGCGCGCGCCTGCGCCGAAGTCCTGACGGAGGGCGCGCAGCTTGAAAGATTGCCGGAAGGGCCGGCGGCAAAATGGCCGCTCGCCTTAGACCGGATCGCCCCGGACGTATGCACAACGCCCGTCGGATGCATGGACGGGGCCGCGGGCATCGGGATCGCGCTGCTCCAGATGGCGCGCGCGGAACGCGGGGATTTCCACGTCAGGCGCTTCCTGGACGACCCGTTCCCGACGCACGCCTGATCTTTCATTCTCAGGATACCAAGGCGCAGCGCCTTGGGAAACCCATGCAGGAAGTGATATTTCATTCTCAGAATGCCAATTCCTGCTGCTCCACGACTTCGATCTGCGAGGCCAGAACCGTCTCCGGCTCATGTCCGCGCATATGCTCCGGCCGCAGATACTGCATCCCCTGGCGCAGGCTGGCCGTCACAAGGTTCAGCACGTAAATATTGTCAAAACGGCTGTAAATGGATTCACCGCCAAGGCCGCTCAAACAGATGAGCTGCGTATTTGTCTTTTCCGCCATGTCCATCATGGGCTTTAGCAAATGCGCCGCGCTCGTCTGGGCGAACGGATTGTCCATCAGCAGCACTTTCCCCTCGTTTTGGTCCGCAAAAATATCCAGGTCGTCCCTGCGCATGAAATACAAAAGGCTGGAAAGCACTACAAAGGCCGACAAAAATCCCTCCCCGCCTGAATTTTTCGCCACCTCCGCCCAGGTAATGGGATATTCCCGCTGCTCCTCGATCTTATAAAGCCGGATCTGCACGTTCCCGATCCCAACTACCGTGTCGTAGAGGTTCTTCGTCGTCAACTGCGTCCCAAAATATTCCTGCGCGTTCTCATTTTTCTCAAAAATCCCGATTCCTTTCTGCGTCAGCTCGTCGAGGAAGCCGTGCAGCCGCAGATGGTAGGCACCCGCGTTTTCCTCCCAGGACGGAAGCTCGATCTTCAACATCTTCACCGGGCGTTCCCGAATGGAGATCGTCGAGTTTTGGTCGATCTTCCCCAGGCTCTCATGCACTTCCCGCAGATAATCTTCGAGAAGCTCCACGATCTTGTCCTTCTCTTTTTCCACGAGGGAAATGTCCACTTCCAGCTTCCCCATCAAGTTCCGGTAAGACTGCTCCGTCGTCTCCAACTGCCGCTGCACCTGCGCGCCGTCCGAGGCCAGCGCGAGCATCGCCTCAAGCGGCTTGCGGTAAAAATCCTCCTGGAACGCCTCCATCCGCGCAGTCTGGCCGATCTGCGCCGCCAGCCGTTCCCCCGCCTGCCGCCTGCTCTCGCGCAGCCTGTTATAATCCCGCGCTAAAATCCCTTTTGCTTCCCGCAGGGCCCGCGCGTCCAGCAGGGAAAGATCCTCTTCCCACGCAACATCCTCCCTTACCTGGAACTCGCTGTATTCCGCAAGCGCGGCCAGCGTCTCCCCATAGCTGCGCAGGCGGCCGTCCAGTCGCCTGCCTTCCTGCTCCAGCTCCTGCTTTTGGTACTCCAGCCCGTTCCTGCGCGCCTCAAGATCCTCGCTTCGGATCTCCTCTTTGGGCAGGGGCGCGTCCTCGCCGCACTCCTCTAAGATCCGCCGCAGCCGCTCTGCGCCCTGCTGCCCCAGCAGGGCCGCGCGCTTATCCTCTTCCCGCCACAAGACGTCTTTCTCCCGGATCTTGTCCCGGCGGTCCGCCAGATAAGCCTCCTGGTCGCTCTCCTCCTTGCGGCTGTAAGCGACGCCGCGCCACGCGCCGTCTGAAAATCCATACTTTGCGCGGAGGTGTTCCAGCTCTTCCTTCGCCTGCCGGTACCTTACGCCGTTTTTCTGCTCCGCCCGCTCAAGCTCCCGCAGCTCACGCGACGCCCCTGACGTGACCGCCGCGTACCGGGCCTCCAGCTTTTCCAAAAGCTCCCGCCCGAACACGCCGCCTGGCCGCCCCTCTTTTTGCCGCTCCGAAAGCTCTTTTGCGGCCTCCCGCGCTAACGGCGGGATCCGCGCGCCTTCCGGCATGGGCAAGCTCCCGTCCGCCGGGATCTCCTGGTGATCCAGGTAAAGGGCAAGCTGCCCCTCCTGCCTCTCCCGCAGCCGCTCTAAGCCCGCCTGGCCGTTCTTTAGGCTCTGCAGCTCTTCCCGCCATTTTTCGGTCTGGGCGGCGAATATCTTTTTCCGCTCCGTCAGCCTGCTTTCTTCCTTCCGGCATTTTTCCTGCTGCCGCAGGCCCTCCTGGTATTCCGCGTAAGCCTCGGCCAGCTCCGCGAGATCCGCTTCTTTTTGCCGCAGGCCTTCGGCCCGCTGTTCTAACGAGCGGATCTCCTTTTCCAGGGAAACGATCCGTTCCTGCAGGGCGGCAAGCTCCTGGGACGACGCGCGGATGCCGCCGTCCAGCTCCTCCATCCGCCCTTCCAGCTCCGCGATCCGGCTTTCGGCCTCCTGGTATCTCCCCTTCCGGACGCTCTGGTTTTTCACCTGCTCCTTCCAGGAAAAATAATTCCCGTACTCTTCTTTCCGGATGGCGATCTGTCCCTGCTTTTCCTCGATCCGGCGGCTCTTCTCCGCCACAAGCTGGCGCAGCTTTTCCTCGTCCAGCAGATTCTCGTTGAAAAGCAGGTAAAAGCGCGCGCCCGGCAGCTCCAGCAGGCTTGCGCCGCCCGCTTCCTCCCCCTGCCCAAGCTCGCTCCGCAAAAGGATCGGGATCGGGAACGAGGTCGGGACGCTTCCGCGCATCTGCCGCAGCTTTTCCGCCTCTCCCTCCGTCAGGACCAGGGAATAAGGCAAAAACGGGTTCCTGCGGGCAAGCTCCCGGTTTTTCTCCTCCGGATACCCGTTCTTCTTGAGCCACTCCATGCCATGCACCGGATGGACGCCCCAGCTCTCAAATTCCGCCTCCAGGCCTTCCGGCAGCTCGATCGCCCTGCCTTCCGTCAGGCTCCGGCGTTCTTTCTGCAGCTCGTTCTCTTCCCGCTCCAGCTTCCGCCGCACGTCCTCGATCTCCCTCAATTTGCGGTCCGCCGCCTGGAAGATCCGCTCCTCCTCAAACAGCGCCCCCTCGTCTAAGTCCAGGTATTTCAAGATGGCGCGCCGCGCCTCAAGCTGGGCGTCATACTCCTGCTTTAACGCCTCCTGCTGCCTGCGCAGGGCAGCCGTCCGGATCTTTTCCTCCTTCTGGCCCGCGACGCTGCGCTCCAAGCCCGCCTTTTCCCGACCCGCCTGCTCGTATTCCCGGCTTTTCGCGGACTTTTCCCGGAGCGCGCCCTCTAATTGCTTCCGGCAGCTCTCCTGGAAGATCTCCAGGCTGCCCGGCTCGTACTCCCCTAAGAGGTTCCGTGTGAGCGCCTCCCCATGCTTCCGGTTGAACCACGCTTCCCGCTCGGCATACGCCGCGACCCTGCCTTTCAGTTCCCCGGCCCGCAGCGCGTTTTCCCGCAGGGACTCCTCCAAGTCCGCGAGCGTTTCCTGCCCCTTTCGGATCTTGCCTTCTGTCTCCCGCTGCGCAAGGATGTTCTTTTCCTGCTCTTCCCGCGTCCCTTCCGCCGCCTGCGCGTAATGCTTTTTCAAGAGGCTTCCCAGGCAGCCGCGCTCCGGCCCTAAGTCCGCGTCCCGTTCCTTCGCGACCGCAAGCTGCTGGCGCGACCGTTCCCACTCCGCTTTCTCGCCGTCCGCGATCTCCTGCTGCCGCGCGCAGCGCAGCAGGCGGAGCTTTTCCTCGATCTTGCGGGTCTCGCGCTCCAACGCCTCTTTTTCCATCCCGGCCATGTCGCGGCTCCCGGCATGGAACCGCTTCTCTTCTTCTAGCTTGTAATACTCCCCGGACAGCTTTTCGTATTCCAGGCGCCGCATTTTCTGCAAGACGCCCAACGTCTTCGCCTCGTTCTCTTCCGCCTCTTCCGACGCGCGCTGGTGCAGGCCTTCCAATTCCCGGCAAAAGCAGGCGATCCGGTTCTCCTGCTCCGCCACCTGCCGCTCGCCCTCCATCAGGCTTTTGTTCCTCTCCCCGATCTTCGCGGCCTCCTCCCAGAACAGGCGGATGTTGTCGCGCTTCTTGATCTTCGACTGGTTGTCCTTATACTGCCCCACGTACTTCCCCAGGATGGATTGAAACCCGCCCATGCGGCTTCCATCCTTGTCCAGCTTCTTTTCCACGGCGTCCAAAAACCACTTCTCCGCCAGCCCCCTCTCGTCGCGGCAATCGGCGAACAGGTCGGACAGGCCTGACTCCTTCGCGTTGACCTTTTTGATGATCCCTTCCCACTCCCGGTAATTAACCTGGTATTCCTGCAGCTTCTCAAAATACTGGCGCGACTGGGAAAGGTTTCCCATGTCGTACACAAAAAATTTCGCAGGCTTCTCTTTTTTATACGCCTCGAACATCTGGCGGCACGCGGCAAATCCCTTCAAGGACACTTCGCGCTTCTTCTTCTCCACAATCGGCAAATGACTGATGTCCTGGACGCAGGGGCCTTCGTACTCGCTGATGAAATTCACCGTCTCAAGGCCTTCCGCGCCGTCCTCCCCAGGCTCCTGGCTCCTCCGCACCATCATCCCCGCCGTCATGTAGCCCGCCCCCTGGTCGAGCGCCCATTCCACCAGGATGAACGACGGCCTGCCCGTTGTGAAATATCCTGAAAACGGGCGGTTCTTTGCGTCCCGGTACCGCTTATGCACGAACGGCGCCGTCATCATCTGCACCAGCACGGACTTCCCGCCCCCGTTGCGCAGCGACAGCAATGTGCTTTTCCCGTTAAAATGGAACGTCTCGTCGCTGATGCGGATCGCGTTGTTGTTGTAATTGATGTTGACCAGCCTCACAGCGTTTATCTTGCTCATGTCCCTTCCCTCTCCCCGCTTCTCTCATGGCCGTCCACCTCTGCGGTTTCCCGGTTGTGGGATCCGCCCGCCCTAAGACTGCCTTCATCGGGACGGCTCCCTCCTTCGCCAGACGGTTCCCTTTTCTCTTCTGCGCCCGCGTCCCGCGCTTCCCCTAAGATCTTCTGGACCCGCTGGTAATTGTTCTGGTTCAGCAGGTTCCAGTCCATGAAGCTGTCGAGCTTCTTCGTCGTCTTCACCATCTCATCCTGCTCCACGTACTCGATCAGCCCCTGCTTTTGCAGGAACATGAGGATGTTGCGCAAAAACCCTTCCTTCGTCGTCTTCGCGCGGGACCCTTTCTCGTCGGAGCGCAGGGACTCGTACGCTTCCGCCATGTCGGAAAACGCGATCCCCGCCTCTTCTTCTTTTTCCTCCGTCACGAAAGCCGCTCCTTCCCGCAGCCTGGCCGAAATGCAGTTCTGCAGCTCCCCCACCCGGATGTATTCCCGGGATTTGCTGCTGCTTCCCTGCCCGTCGAAAAATTCCACCAAAAGCGTCAGGATCGCGAACTGCGAAAGATAATAATCCTTATCCGTCGCGTTGGACTTGCACAGCGCGCTTTTAAGCTGCGCCTTTGAGAACCCGAGGAAATCATTGTCCTCCTTGGGGATCAGATAGATCACGTTCCCATACCGCTCCACGTCGCACCGCGCGGCCTCGCCCTGGGACTTTACCAGGCTCTGCACGTCCTCGCGCTCCGCATACGCCCGGTATAGCTGCTCCTCATCCTCTTCCTTCAGCTCCCGATGCTCTAACAGGTAATAAAAGACCTCCTGGCTGCGCCGAACCGCCTCCGCCTCATACGCCATGGCTTTCCCCTCCCATCTCAACAAAGATCCGGACATTGGAGCAATAGACGGCCTTCCGCCCGCCGTCCCCATCCGGGACGTCTGCAAAGCACGCCTTCTCCCCGCCTTCCAGGCGATAAGCCCCCACTCTCCAAACATCCCGGAACTCCGGATATTCTTCCGTCAGATACAGCAGCATGGGGCCTAGCTGAAATTCCTTTGCAGGCTCCCCAATGTACTCGCTCTGCTCTTTCCGCAGCGCCCAAACGTCGATTTCCTTATGCCGGATCAGCTCCACGATGATTTCCTTAAAGACTTGCACGTCCGGGAGCAGGACTTCCCTTACGCCCTCCGATCCTTCCGTCTGGCGCGCCAGCTCCGCGAGCGTGATCTCCCCCTTTGGGGCCGCGTATCCCAGCAGGCAGGCGAGGCTGTCCTCATAACGCCGCAGCTTCCTTGCGCGCAGCTCTTCCTGCTCGCGCTCCCACGCTTCCCCGTCGAAATCCAGCGTCTCCCCGCCGTCCTCCTCCGCGCGCCTGCGGGACGGCCTCTGCAGCTGGAAGGCCTTGTTCAGGTTATAGGATTTTTCCGGCTCCCGCCCAAACAGCGGCCGCAGGAAATATTCCAGGCTGGCCAAAGCCTGCGGCTGCTCTAAAACCTTGTCATAAAAGCCCGCCCGGAACGGGAACCGCCGGATCAAAGACATCTGGGACAACGCCTCCAATTCCTTCGTATACAAAGACTTCAAGTCAAAATGGCTGCTCAGGATCTTCTGATGCTCGTCAATGGAACGGCTTAAGTACTGCTCGATCTCGTGCAGGTAGCCCAGCTTCTCTTCCTCGCGCTCCGTCAGCTTCCGCACGTTGATGTTCGCTTCCTCAAGCTCCTTCGCGCGGTCCCGCACCAGCTTCCTGTAATCCTGGAATTTCTTTTTCGTGTCGCCGATCGTCTCTAAGTTCCCCTGCAGGATCTCCTCATAGTCGCGCACGGAATAATCCAGCGCGTTGCGGCGGATCTTCCCCATGGCCTCCCGGATCTTCTGGAGCTGGATGCGTAAAAGGCTGAACACGTTCTTGATCTCATCCGCGGCCTTATCGTAGCTTTGTTTCTCCAAATGCATCTGGAAGACCATCTCGTGTATCGTCAGCTTCATATTGTCCTCGATTTCCAGCGTGGACAGCAAGAGGGCGTACCCGTCGTCCGTCAGGTAATACGACGTGCGCCGGACCTCCTGCTCGTTGTAGACGATCCGGTTCGCCACATAGCTGACGTTCATGGCCTGGTACTCTTTCTTCCCAAAATGGAAGCCGTCAAAATACATGGCTTTCCCCTCATTGGAAAGCACGGTATTGACGATGAAATCGCCCAGGCCGCGGCAATCCTCATACGACATTTCTTTTTCGAGATACTGCGTGTTGATGTCGTCCAGATACGTGCCGATATCGTCTATCGTGCAATGCTCCTCCTTTAAGGACTGCTCCATGATATACAAAAGGACGGCGAAGACTACATTGAACTGCTCGTCCGCTTTCTGGAAGCCGTATTTTTTCCAGGACGCTTTCTGCAAGCTGTTCTGCGCCAGCGCAACATACAGCCCGACGTGCTTCATCCTCCGGGGAAAATCCTTTAAAAACTCATACTGCATGGCCTCATCCCCCGCTCCCAAGATCTGAAATATTGAGTATCTCCTGCGGGACATATTTCCCCGCCGCCAGGATCTTTCTCATGCGCGCCGCCGTCTCTTCTGGAAAATATGAAAAAAAGAGATCGCCGGACCGGCGGCCCTGCCCCTCTTTCATGTCCGGCAGCCTGCCCGCCGCCTCCGCTTTTTCCAGCATCTTCCCGTACGCCGCAAGGAACGGGACCGCACGCGCCCCGCCCGGGCTTTGCCCCCGCAATCCTTCAAAGATCCCGATCCCTTCATGATCCAGGTCGCCAAAATAATAGATGCTGTTTCCTTCCGCTCCCATATACGGCTCCGCCCCGGTCCAAAACTCCCGGAAGGATCGGTCGATCCGCTTCCCGCCGCCGTAGATCAGCGTCCCCACTTTCAGACCGAGGATCGCGCCGCCGCCGTCCAGCAGATATTTCCGCATACTGAAAAACGTGTCCCGATTTTCCAGGATCAGCATATTCTGCGGGGTTTCCCGCGTATGGCAGTAGTACGCGAGCGGCTCCGCCGTCGCATACAGGTTGAGGGCCGCCGGATCGATCCCGCACCGCCTCAAGATCCTTTTCCCCGGCCCTTCCGTGAGGAATTTTTCCCGCCCCCAGATCTCAAAGCTCCGCTCATTCGCCGACTCCGGCTGCTTTAAGCAGTCCCGCCTCGTCTTCAGGTACTGGTCTAAAAGCAGCACCCATTCCCGGTCTTTTTCATATTGGGCCAAATGCCCCCGGTAATATTCCACGGAAATGAGCGGGTCAAGATGGAACTTCAGCTCTTCTTCCAATTCCCCGCGCCCTCTCGCCTCCCCGACCTCCCAGTAGGAAAGGCAGAGCGCGGGCGTCTTCCCGTTGCCCTTCGCCGTCTTGACCGGTTTGATCCTGCCCTCCGCCAGCAGTCCCATCACGTAGGCGTGCTGGCCGCTGTAATCCGGCGCCAGGCATTGTTTTAGAAGCTCTTCCAATGAAACGCGCCTCATGGCTGCCTCCTTCCCGGGCTGAGCCGTCCGTAACCGTTCATCCCAGGACCTTGCGCTTGCTGCAAAGTCCGTAAGAATGTGTAAATTTTGCCGAGTGGAAATCCGGCTCGCAAATCTTCCTCACTTTGTGGTATGATATAACTGTTCCGAACAGGGCGGATTTCCCTCCGACACGCACAGAAAGGACGGCGACATGAACGAATACCAACATCTCACGCATGAATTTCAGCCCATTTGCCACAAGGGCTCCCAGATCTTGATCCTCGGCACGTTCCCTTCGGTCCGATCGCGGGAACAGCATTTTTACTACGGGCATCCCCGGAACCGCTTCTGGAACGTGCTGGCCGCTATCACGAACCGCCCCGTCCCCACGGATATTCCACAGAAAAAACAATTCCTGGAGGACTGCCGGATCGCGGTCTGGGACGTCATCCAAAGCTGCGAGATCGTCGGCTCTTCCGACAGCAGCATCCGGAACGTCGTCCCTGCCGACATCGCCAGCCTGCTCGCGCAGGCCCCCATTAAGGCGATCTTCGGGAATGGCAGCAAGGCCTGCGAGCTCTATGGGAAATATGCCAACACCAGCCGCCCCATCCACAAGCTCCCGTCCACAAGCCCGGCGAACGCCGCCTGGAGCCTTGAGCGCCTCTGCGAGGCCTGGGGCGCGGCGATCCTCCCATTCCTCTCATGAGGATACGCCCCTTCCGCGGAATCCGCCCACTCCGATCGCTTTCGGCGGGCAGATCCGTACCAGGCGAAGGATCCATATCTCGCGGGCTTTGCGGCAAGCGCGAAGTCCTGGGCCGGGCCGTTCCCTACCTCTCATAATCCAGGCAGCCCGCTCCGCGAAGCGGACCCGTAGGGATCCGTGGAGCGCGTCCGTTCCCTTTCTCTCACAATTTAGGCAGCCCGCTCCCGTCCAGGGCCGCCCGAACCAGCCGATCTCCGTCATAGCACAGCTTGAGCGAGAAAAACGGCGCGCCCTCCATCAGCATCCGCAGGAAGATCTTGTCCCCCTCCCACAGGTTCAAGGACATGAGCCGCTCCTTCTCCACCCATTCCAGCGTCCCTTCCGCGCATTCCGCGAGCGTTCCCGAGAATCGGTCCGCCGTGTACAGGCACATATATTCCGTCGGCCATCCTTTCGCGCAAAAGGTCACGATCCCCCGGAAGGAAAAACGCTCCAGCGTAAGCCCCGTTTCCTCTCTCACTTCCCGCAGCAGGCATTCCTCCGGGCTTTCCCCCGGCTCAAAATGCCCGCCGACGCCGATCCACTTATCCTTATTCACGTCTTTTTGCTTCTTGACCCGATGCAGCATCAGATATTTCCCGTCTTTTTCTATGTAGCATAAGGTCGTCAACGGCGATCTTCCCACTTCCAGCCCCTTTCCGGCGCGCCTACTTCGGCAGATACTGCTTTTCCATAACCTCTTCCAATTCCCCGTATGGGACTTCGATCTTTATGACGCCCATCTCATAAGACGTCACCAGCCCCGGGTTGCATAAGACTGCCAGCCCGTTCCCATCCAGGTAAAACACGTTTTCCGTCAAGACGTCCGGGATGTAGCTCTCGTAATCGTCCAGCAGCCCTTCCTTGTATTCCTTGGAAGACACCGTGTCCAGAATATGGCGTTCCACGATCTTCCGCGCCGCCTTCACGTCACTGAAAATATCCGAAAGATACAAAAGATCCCCGCTCGCGCAGTCAAAGCAGTATGCCGAACTCCAGACGTTCACCTGGGAATCGCCCCGCCACTCAAAGCACTCCGCCTGGATGCTCAAAATCTTCGTGGACGCGTAGGTCATCTTATAGGACATTCCGTAGCTGTATCCGCCAAAGCCCTTCTTTTCTTCCTCCGACATATCGTCATAGTCGCTCTTGGCGATCTCCGCCGCCTGCTCGATCCCTTCCTGGTTCACCGTATGCTGCTGCTCAAAGACCAGGTTCATCCGCTCCGCGACGGCCTCGTCCTCCGGGATGGAAATGATCGGGCGGTTCTCGGTAACGGCAAGCAAAAAAACGCCGCTCCCCTCGTCCCGGATCTCCCTGGAATAATCCTGGAACGTCACCTCCGGCGCATGGGAAAGCTCCTTTTTGCTCCCTTCCCCCTCGGCCGCCTTCTTTTCTTCCTCATCCTTTTTCCCGTCGGCCTCTGTCTCTGCCGCGGCCTCCGACGCAAGCTCCTCTTTTTCCCCGCCTGTCCCGGAAACCGTCCCTTCGCCTTGCCCTTCGGTCCCCGGCTCCGCCGCGGCCTCCGTCTTGCCCGTTTCCATCTGTCCCGCGCGCCCGCCGCCCGGATTCCCCATGCATGCAAACGCCAATATTATCGCAAAACAAGCGGTCACGCCTGCCCCGACCAGTTTCTTTTTCATCTGTGCCTCTCCTTTTCCAGCTATTTCCCGATTTCCCAACGCCCGTAACCGTTCAGCCCCTGGCTTCCCTGTTCCAGGATCCGTCCGTTCCAAATCGCCTTCGGCGGGCGGATCCGTGCCGGGCGAATGATCCATATTCCCGCAGGCTTTGCGGCAAGCGCAAAGTCCTGGGCTGAACTGCCGCAAATGCCCCGCTTCGTCCTCACGCTCCCAAGGACGGATAGATCCGGTACATATGGTTCAGCGGCCCGTTCCCTTTTCCCAAGTCCAGCCCGTCCGCGATCGCCCCGGCGACATATCCCTTGGCGCGTTCCACGCTCTCCTCCACCGATCGCCCGCAGGCCAGCCCGCAGGCAATCGCAGAAGACAACGTGCAGCCCGTCCCGTGGGTATTCGCGCTGTCCATATGCTCTCCCAAAAACCACCGCGCCCCGCCTTTGGAAAAAAGCAGGTCGTCCGCGCGGCCGGCGTCATGCCCGCCTTTCAAATAAACGCTTCCCCCATATTGTAACGCAAGCTCCCCCGCCGCCGCAACCCTTTCTTCCTTTTCTTTGATCGGACGGCCCAGCAGCAATTCCGCTTCCGGGAGGTTGGGCGTGAAAACTTCCGCGAGCGGGAGCAGCTCCTCCTTAAAATATCCGAGCGCTTCCGGGTCCATCAAGGCCCTGCCGCTCGTGGATACCATGACGGTATCGATCACAATATGCCGCGCATGGTATTTTTCCAGGCAGCGCTTAACGACCTCCATCTGCCCCGCGCCGGGGATCATGCCGATCTTCACGGCGTCCGGCGCAATATCTTCAAAGACGCAGGCAAGCTGCTTTTCTAAAAAATCCAAGGGTACCGGAAAGACTTCCGCCACCCCAAACGTATTCTGCGCCGTCAGCGCGGTGATCACGCTCTCCCCATACAACCCGTGGGCCGCGATCGTCTTTAGGTCCGCCTGGATGCCCGCGCCGCCGCTGCAGTCGCTTCCCGCTATCGTAAGCGCCGTCCTCATTATTCTTCCCCTCCATGATCCGACATGGGACTCGGATTTTTCCTATGCATAGCCTTGGCCCGATCCGCCTCTTGCCTCGCGGCGTGAATGCCTTCGGATTTTTCCTATGCATAACTTTCCAGGATCCGGCGGATCTTCTTCGTCTCTTCCGCCGGGTCGTCCGCCTGCAGGATCCCTGCGGAAATGGCGATCCCATGGGCGCCGCACGCAAGCGGCTTCCCGCAATTCTTTGCCGTGATGCCGCCGATCGCCAGATTGGGGATCGTGGTCTTCTCTAAAATCGCGCGGTACGTCTCCTCGGAGATCGGCACAGCGTCCGCCTTCGTTTTCGTCGGAAACCATGCGCCGCTCCCTAAGTAATCCGCGCCGTCTTCCTGCGCCCGGCAAGCCTGCTCCACCGTCTTCGCCGTCGCCCCAATGATCATTTTGCTCCCCAAATACGCGCGGGCGTCCCGGACGGGAACGTCCGACTGCCCCAGATGCACCCCGTCCGCCCCGCTGAGCAGGGCGATGTCCATCCGGTCGTCAACGATCAGCTTCACGCCGTATTTTTCCGTCATCTCCCGCAGCCGCTTCGCCCGCATGAGATACTCGGCGGAAGAAATCTCTTTTTCCCGAAGCTGGATGCAGTCGATCCCCGCTTCCAGCACGGAACGGATCTTCTTTTCCCCATAGGAAAAATCCGCGATCAGGTACAGCAAACGTCCCATCGTTCCCCTCCTATCGCCCTTGCCTATAAAATATCGATATACTCGCCGGACAACGCCTTGTTCATGCTCCTTACGGCACAGAATTTCCCGCACATAGAGCAGGTGTCGTCATGCTCCGGCTTCCGGTCTTCCCGGATCTTCCTGGCCGTCTCCGGATCCATCGCGCACGCCCACTGCGCTTCCCAATCAAGGTTTCTGCGGGCGTCCGCCATCTTATCGTCCATCTCTCGCGCGCCGCGCACGCCTTTCGCGATGTCGGCCGCATGGGCCGCGATCTTGGACGCCATGATCCCCTGCCGCACGTCTTCGACGTTGGGGAGCGCAAGATGCTCCGCCGGGGTCACATAGCACAGAAACGCCGCCCCGTTCTGCGCCGCGATCGCCCCGCCGATCGCAGATGTGATGTGGTCGTAGCCCGGCGCGATATCCGTCACGATCGGCCCTAACACATAAAACGGCGCGCCCATGCAGATCGTCTGCTGCATCTTCATGTTCGCGGCGATCTGATCCATCGGCATATGGCCCGGCCCTTCCACCATGACCTGCACATCTTTTTCCCATGCGCGCTTCGTCAGCTCTCCCAAACGCACCAATTCCTCGATCTGGCACACGTCGGAGCCATCGGCTAAGCAGCCCGGGCGGCACGCGTCCCCCAAGGAGATCGTGACGTCATATTCCCGGCAGATCTCCAGGATCTCGTCAAAATATTCATAAAACGGGTTTTCCTCCCCCGTCATGCTCATCCAGGCGAACACGAGCGAGCCGCCTCTGGAAACGATGTTCATTTTCCGCTTGTGCTTCTTGATCTGGTCGATCGTCTTACGCGTGATCCCGCAGTGGAGCGTCACAAAATCCACGCCGTCCTCCGCATGGAGGCGCACCACGTCGATAAAATCCTTTGCCGTCAGCGTCGCCAAATCCCGCTGATAATGAATGACGGAATCATATACCGGGACCGTCCCGATCATCGCCGGGCATTCGGACGTCAATTTCCGCCGGAACGGAACCGTGTCCCCATGAGAGGACAAGTCCATGATGGCGTGCGCCCCCAGCTTGACCGCCTCCATCACCTTCGCCATTTCCACATCGTAATCCTTGCAGTCCCGCGACACGCCCAGGTTGACGTTGATCTTGGTCCGCAGCATGGAACCCACGCCCTCGGGATCAAGGCAGGCATGGTTCTTGTTCGCGCAGATCGCGACCTTGCCCGCCGCCACGAGCGGCATCAGCTCTTCTGCGGACATCCGCTCTTTTTCCGCCACCTTCTTCAATTCTTCCGTCACAATGCCCTTGCGGGCCGCTTCCATTTGCGTTGCATATTCCCTCATTGCTTTCCTCCTATCATATAAAAAGGATGCTGTCCCGCAAGAAACAACATCCTTTCGCAACCTTAGGCATCCGCTCCCTACGACAGTATTAGCTGACAGGTTCTAAGAGTCAGGTTTTAACCTTCTCAACCGCTATGCAGTCCCTCTGCGTTCCCTATTGTGATCGTCCCGGCCGCCGCGGGCCAAGCCCGTCGGCGCGCTCCGAACGGCGGCCAGCCGATCGCTGATATTTCGTCACAGCCCGCAAGCTGGACGACCCTGATCTTTATCATATATGATTCTGGGCGGTTTGTCAACTGATCTCTTCGCAACAATTCTGTTTACTATACCACTACTACACCATTTGGGGAAGAGACTTGATGTGACAAAGTTTATAGTGAATATGTTGTTTTACGCAGGCATCTTTTCTTGGGAAGTTGCCCATTTTGCTTTAAGAGGTAAAGAACTTTTCACATCCAACGCCATTATGATTCAGAAACAAGGAAAACAAGAAATAGCTGACTTGCAATCCGAAATTCCAGTGAAGAAGTAAATTCCACCGGGCTTTAAAATTTGGCGTATTTTATATATT
>CANQTH010000028.1 GCA_947626795.1 uncultured Lachnospiraceae bacterium | reverse complement strand
CCTCTCCCTCTGACAGCGCAGCCGCTCCATTTGCCTCTCCCTCTGACAGCGCAGCCGCTCCATTCGCCTCTCCCTCTGACAGTGCAGCCGCTCCATTCGCCTCTTCCACCGACGGCGCGGACGCGCCGTAAGTCCCTGCGGCAAGCGCCTCAGCCGGAGCCAGGACGCAAAGCGCAGCTGCCAAAACCGAACACAACAACCGTTTCCTTCTCATATCCATCCACTCTTTCCCCTTTCCTGCCCATCAAGCCTTGCCTGCGAGCCTTGGCGCGAGATCCAAATCTGCCTTTGCAGGCATCTTCTCATCCGAATCTCCATGCGCTGCCGTTCGTTTCAATCGGCGTCAAACGTGCGTCCCTGGCACACGGCGCCCCCGCGGCGCGTCACGGATTCCCGGTCACTCCGCAAACGCCTGCTTGATGCTGTCGTAATGCAAAAAGATCCCCTGGCGCGCAAATTCCTCGATCTGCGCCCGGTCCGCCAGCATATGCTCCGCCGTCTCCTCTTCCTGCAGCCGGATCTCGCTTTCTTCAAAATCCAGGACAAACCGATAAATATCCACGAAATAATTGTCCTTTTCCTCCGGGTTGTCCCTGCGGTAAGAAAAAAGATAGCCGCCTTCCGCCGCGGAGACGTCCAACCCCGTTTCCTCGCGCACTTCCCGGATCACGGCGTCCCTCGAATCCTCGCCCGCGAGGACCGCGCCGCCGGGAACTTCCCACCAGCCGGGCGCCCAGGCCTTCGTCATGACCCGCCGCGTGATCAGGAACCGTCCGTCCGGGCGCATGATCACGCCAAGCGCCGTCAGATGGTAATCCCCCTCCTTCATATTCCAATCGTTCCGCTTCATCGTGCGTCCTGTCCTCTGTTTCTTGCTATCGTAAATATCCCAGGTTTCCATCCCGTACCCTCCGTTCTTGTCGTGACCGTTCCTCCTGCGGCTCCCCTGTCACAGGATCCGCCCTTCGCTTCCTCAATGCCCGTGCGGCACGCGCCCCAGCATCCCTTTCTCCTTCGTCAGATCCGCGTGCAGCAGATCCAGGAACACGGCCAGCAGCAAAAGCGACGCGCACCAGATCGCCTTCCCCGCAAAACGGCGGCACAGCGCCGTCCCCGCAAAGACGCCCGCGACAAACATCAGGATCATCTCCGCATGGCGCTGGAAACGCCGCAAAAACGCCGCATCCTTCTTGCGCGACCATTTCACCAGGCAAAGCCCCAGTTGGCGCACATGGTTCGTGCAGAATGTCGTCGCCATCGGGATGCCCTCCGCCTGCCGGAAGGTGTTGTACTGCATGGAGCAGATGAAATTAACGGCCAACTGCGAAATCTGATCCGGCGCGGCCTCCGGGACAAAGCCCAAAAAAAGCGTCACCAGGATCTCAAATCCGATCAACAGCGTGTCCCATCGCAAAAGCCCCGCTTTCTTCACGGACACAGGCAGGATCTCCGACACGGCTGCCCCTAAAACGTAAGCCGCCATCGGGACGAGCAGATAGGCCGCCTTGAGCCATTCCCCGTCCCCGAGCGCCATGCCGAACAGCAGCAGGTTTCCCGTCTGCGCATTGCAGAAGACCCCGCCCCGGATCACATACGTATATGCCCCGAACAGCCCGCTGCACATCATCAGCAGGTAAAACACCCGGCTCCTCTCGCACTCCAAAAACTCCTGTTCCTGCCCTTCGCACACATTTCCCACCTCAGATCGTCAGTTTTTCCCCGATTTTCATAAAATAACAGCTTCCGTGGTAAGCGCCCGCCGCGTGCAGCCTGGCGACGATCCCGCGCATGCGCCCGTCCAGGCGGTGGTACACGGTCTTTCCTTCCCATGGAAGCCCCTCGACATATTCCCTTTGATGTTCCTCCAGCAGCCGCAGCAGCCCTTCCCTGCGCTCCGGCCCATACAGGCCGAAATTCCAGGAGGCATACGCGTCCTTCTCCCCGTTCCTGCCGCACTTTTCCGACAGGACGGACGCTAAGCTCCCGTCCCGTTCCTCTGAAAAAAGGGACTCCGCCCAGCAGGCCTTTTCCCGGCCTCCCATGCCGCCCCCTACTTTCCGAAAGCTCGGCTTCCCATACTTGCCATATTCCTTCACATAAGAAACGCGCTCCCTGGCCGTCCCTGCCCCGGGCTCTTCCAAAAGCACGGCCCCTGTGTCCAACAGCCGTTCCCATGCCGCCTGCCGCACCTTCCGGCCTGGCGCCGGGAAATCCAGCCGCTCTTCGATCTGCCTCACCGTATAGCCCAAATCCGTCAAATGGCGGATCTCCCCGCCGACGGCGGCCTCGAACGCAAAATCCGAAAGCGCGCGCTTAAAATATTCCTGCTCCGCCATTTCCCGCCCCCGCAGCCTGTCAGCCGTCCGCTTTCTTTATGCTCCGCCGCCTGGACGCCTTCGCCTTGTACAAAAGCGCGTCCGACTTCTGGATCAGCTCGTTGAGCTGTATCTTCGTGCTGCAGGTAAACGGATGGATGCCCACGGAAAATTCCACATAATACGGCTTGTCCGACGAGGCGTTGAACGCCTCTCCCGCCTTTTTCAAGTCCTTTAAGATGCCCGCCTCATAGCCCGGGTCGTCTGATACCACGAGCGCGATGAACTCGTCCCCGCCGATCCGCGCGATCACCGCGTCCTCCGGCAGCGTTTCCTTCAATCGCTCGGCCGCGCTGCAGATGGCATAATCGCCCGCCGCATGGCCAAAGCAGTCGTTGATCTCCTTCAAATGGTCGATGTCCGCAAAGATCAGATACGCCTGGTCGCCCGCGTTCTCCCGGCAGCAATGGATGGCATGTTCCATGAACCCCCTTCGGTTCAAAAGCTGGCTCAGCTCATCATATTCCGACACAAAGCTCAAGACATGGTTCTGCTCCCGGATGACCCGGAGCGACTCCTGCAGCTCCTCATGGGCCTCGCACTCGATCTGGTTCAGCTCAAGGAACCGCAGCAGCGCGCCGAACTGCACGCTGCAGATCTGCATGAACGGGATGTCCGACTGCTCCGTCTCGCACAGCATCACGCCGTACTGCCGATCCCCGGAAAACAGCACGAACGTCGTGAGCAGCATCGAGTCCTGAAAATGGATGAAATCCGAAAAGCCGTTCTCCTTCGTGGCGCAGGGACGCTCGTCCATCTTGTAGGAGACAAACTCATCCCCCCTGAACCACGCGCTCAGGTAAATCTTGTCCGGGAACACCAGCGGCTGCTTCTTCACATGGATGATCGGCTCCTCAAACAAGTAAATATAGCAGCCCTTAACGTCCATCATCTGGAAACGCTTCATGATCTGCGGAAGCACCTTCCGCATCGCGTCGGTCGTCACCGCGGCTGTTAAGTCCCTTGAGAAAAATGGCACGAACCATGCCTTCCGGTTGGAATCGACGACTTCTTTTTCCAATTTTGACAAATTCGTGTAATTCACGTACTGCCTCGTGAAGTTCAGCACAGAAGCGAGCTGCTCCTGCTCCCGGTTCACTTCCGTGCTGTCAAGCAGCACGCACAGCAGGTCGGAAAACCGCTCCAAAAGCAGCGCATTGGAGATATGGCGGTACTCTACCAGCTCCTTTAAGATATCGTGCAGGCGGTCCATGTCAAACTTCGCGTTCCTGCGCTGGAAGATGTCGTCATAGATATTTTCAAAAAACTCGCGGATCGACTTCGCGAAATATTCCCGCTCCTGCGGGTAAGGGATCTCCGACAGCAGGTCCGTCGTAATGTCGCTGACCGCCTTCCGCAGGAAACGCTCGATCTCCTTGCGGCTAACGACTGTGCCGGTATGCAGTCCGCCGACCTTGCAGCCGCAGGATTCCCGCTTATGCAGGGCGACCGGCATCCGCTCAGCGAACATCTTCGGCTTCTCGCACAGGGCGATCGCGTTCTTCAAGGCGACGTAACTGGACTGGAAGCCGTTCTGGTTGACGCTCGTGAGCAGCGGCCGCAGCGTGCGCGCAAGCTCCACATCGTCGAACCCGGTGATCGCAATGTCCTTGCCCACCATCAGGTTGCGCGCCTCGCAGACGCGGTAGCAGCATTTCGCCATGTTGTCGTTGGCGCAGACGATCGCCTCAAGGCCGGGATTCTTGTCCAGCAGATATTCCGCCTGCTTCCTGACGTGTTCTGAATAATTGCCATATGCGACCATCGTGTCTTCCACCTTCAGGTTGCACTCTTTCATGACGTCGTAATAAGCCTGCAGACGCTCGTTCGCGTCCCGGTTCTTCATCGGCCCGCTCAAAAACGCGATCTTCTTGTATCCGTGGTCGATCGCCAGATGCTCCATGCAGGCGCGCATCCCCTTATAATTGTCCGCCATCACATATGGCACGCTGTAATCGTCCAGCGTATCCCCCAGCAAAAGATAAGGGACGCCCGCGTACCGTTCCAAAAACTCCCGCTTCTCCATGCTGCTGTCAAAGCAGGCAAGCGCCGCATAAGTAATGATCATCGCGTCCGGCCTGGTATAATGCACATATTCATAAACCGTCTCAAACTGGGAATGGTATTCCTCCTCCATGTTGCCGTACAGGATATCCGTGCAATACTGCGGCATCTGGGAACCCATCAGGAATATGATATGCACATTTTCCCGCTCCGCGCACGCATAAAAACCTCTCAACTGCTCCTCGTAATAATCTGACTGCGTATCCCCCAACATGATCGCGATCGTATAACGCTTTTTTTGCTGTTCCTTCATTCTACAGCATTCCTTTCAAACATAGCCTCGCGCCTATCTTGCGCCCGCGCCGCCCATCCAATGCGTCCCGCGCGCCCCATAGCCGCAGTATCCCACGGCGGGCAGCGTCCTGCTGCCTCGCCCCCCCCCCCTAAAATTTCCGAAACTCGTTGATATCGTCCACCAGCTCGCGGACGCACCGGATCTGGTTGTCAAAGACGCCCGCCTTGTAAAGGTTGATCAGGATCATCCCGACCGGGACGGCAATGATCATCCCCAAAATGCTGCTGACCTTATATCCGATATACATGAAAAACAACGTCGTCAGCGGGCTCATCCCGATCGAATCGCCCACGATCTTCGGCTGGATCACCTGGCGCACCACCTGCGTGACCGCATACAATATGACCAGCCCGGCCGCGGTCCGGTAATCGCCGGACAAAAGCTTGATGACGGCCCATGGCCCTAAGACCGTCCCCGTCCCAAAAAACGGGAGCATATCCAAAAACGCGATCAAGAGCGCGGCCAACAGCACATAATCCGTCCTCAGAACCAAAAGCCCGATCACAAGGATCACATAGATCACGGCCATGATCTTAAACTGAGCCTTAAAATATCCGCCCACCGCCCGCTTTAAGTCATTCCATACGCCGGAAACCCGATCCCACACGCCCCGCGGCATATGCGCCCGGAGGCCTTCCAGGATGCGCTCCCGGTCCGCGATGAAAAAGTAAGAGGAAAGAATGCTGATGATGATCGCGATCAGCGCGCCCGGCACGTTCTTCACAAAATTCCCAGCCGCGTCGAACGTCGGCTCGCCGATCTTCTGCACGACGACGCCGACATAATCAGAAAGGCCGTCCGCCACTCCCGTGATATTTTCCTGGATGTTCTGCGGGAGGCGGCTGTAAAAGACCTGGAGGTTCTCCTCGATCTCCGCAAACTCTTCCTGAAGCCCCTCGTACCGCTCGGGCAGGCTCTCCACCAGGTTCACGGCCTCGACCACAATGCGCGAGATCCCCAGGTATCCCAATCCGATCACGGCCGCCAATACGGCGATGATGACCATGATCGAGGCGTGTTTCCTGACGATCTTCAGCTTTTTATCCAAAAAATGCACCAACGGGTTGGCGACCATGGATATGACCCAACCTACCACGAAAGGCATGAAAAAGACAGCTGCCCTGGGAACGACAAAGCAGATGCAGAAAATAACAAATACGGCAACAAGCAGATTGACCAGTATTTTTAAGTATTTTACAGACTTTTTCATCTTACTGCCCTTCTGGAACTTTTGTATGCTTCCGATATTAGCATACCACATCTTGCGAAATTCGTAAAGCGTAACTTTTCTTATTTTTCCTTATTTTGCGCGGATTCCCACTCGGCAGAATCTACACATTCTTACGGACTTTGCAGCAGGTGCAAAGTCCTGGGCCAAACTATTACCGGCTTCCCCATAGATATGTCGCAAAATAGATCGCCGAAGCGAGGATCACGATGGCCGGCCCGGCCGCTACATTGACATAATAAGAAAGCACAAGGCCCGTCACGCCGGAAAACATGGAAAACAGAATGGAAAAGAAATGGTATTCCCGCATATTTTCAGAGATATTCTGGCTCGCGGCCGCAGGCAGGATCAAGAGCGCGTTGATGATCAGGATCCCCACCCATTTGATGGACACCATGACGACCAGCGCCGTCAGGACCGCGAAGGCGTTCTCCAAAAAGGCGACCGGGATGTTCCGGCTCTTCGCCAGCGCGCGGTTTAAGCTCGCCGCCAGCATCTTGTTGAACCCGAAGAGCCAAAACGCGAGCGTGATAACAAAGATCAGGACAAGGTACAGGATCTCCCGCCGGGTGATGCTCAGCACGTCGCCCACCAGGATGCCGGAATACCTGCTGAAATTCCCGTCCTTTGACAGGATCGCAAGCCCGACCGCTATGCTGCAGGAAGAGAACACGGAGATCACCGTGTCCGCGGAAGCCGCTATGCGGCTGCTGATCCGGTTCAGCAGAAGCGCGAACACGATCGCGAAGATCACCATGGACACATCCGTGTCCCGCACGCCGCACACGACGCCGACCGCGATCCCCGTCAGCGCGGAATGCCCCAGCGCATCTGAAAAAAACGCCATCTTCCGGCTGACGACCATCGTCCCCATCAGCCCGAACAACGGCGTGATCACCAGGACCGCCGCGAAGGCGTATCGCATGAAATCATACTGCATCCAGGAAAGGCCCACTTGCCATGCCCCCTTCTATATCCCAAACTGCGCGTGAAATTCCTCGCTCTGGAAAACTTCTTTCGCGCTCCCCTGCTTTAAGACCGTATGGTCCAGCAGGACGACCCAGTCCGCATACCGCCTCACCTGATCGAGGTCATGGGAGACGAGGATGACCGCTAAGTCGTACGTTTCCTTCAGCTCATAGATCGTGCGGTAAAAAAGCTCCATCCCGTTCTTGTCGATCCCGGAGATCGGCTCGTCCAAAAGCAGCAGATTCGGGGAATCCATGATCGCCATGGAGAGCAGGACGCGCTGCAGCTCCCCGCCGGAAAGGCTGCACACCTGCTGGTCCAGCAAATGCTCCGCCTCGAACACGCGGAGGCTTTCTACGATCCGTTCCTTCATGCTCCGGCTCTTTCTCAGGAACACCGGGACGTTTCCCTGGTACGCCGCGATCATGTCATACACGCTGACCGGGGTCTGCTTCTCCACGTTCAAAGACTGCGGGACGTAGCCGATCCGCAATCTCTGTATCCTGCCGTCCTCCCTGTCCTTGAACTCGATCTTCCCCGTGTGCGGGATATCCCCCAAAATAGCGCGGATCAGCGTGGATTTCCCCGCGCCGTTCTTCCCGATCAGCACATTCAGGCTCCCGCAGTGGATATGGAGGTTGATCCCGCGCAAGACCTCCTGGCCGCCCGCCGAAACCCCTAAATCCTTCACTTTGATGCAATGCAGCCCGCAGGGCTTTTTGACCATCTTACGCAAGTTACCTCATTTCCTCCCATGCCGCTTTTATGGAATCGATGTTTTCCTGCATCCCCGAAAGGTAGCTGTCCGCCCGGTACTCGCCGCGCACCAGGGAATCCAGGTAATATACGCTGCACCCGGCCTCGGCCTCTAACGTGCCTGCCATCGCTTCCCCGTACTGCCGTTCCGCGAAGACTGCGGACACGCCGTCGGATTCCGCCGCTTTTATGGCTTCCGCCACTTCTCCGGCCCCGAGCTGGCGCTCCTCGTCCAGGTTGATGCAAT
Organism: uncultured Lachnospiraceae bacterium; assembly: GCA_947626795.1. Lineage (GTDB taxonomy): Bacteria > Bacillota > Clostridia > Lachnospirales > Lachnospiraceae > Petralouisia. Next base: position 25,060 of record CANQTH010000028.1, on the reverse strand, counting down.
AGGCCGTCCCAAACCCGCACTGCGCCGCCGTGTAAGCGAAGGCCTCATGCAATAAGATCACGGACGTCCTACTGCCTTTTCTTAGGACTTCTTTTCTTATTTCCTCGATCTGGCTGGTCAGCCCGCCGATCTTCCCGCAGTAACGCCGCGCGTTCTCCCGGTAGCCCTGCGCATGGCTCTCATCCGCCTCGCTAAGGGCGTCCGCGATGTTCCATACCATCTGCGCGTACAATTCCGTGTCCATCCAGCAGTGCGCGTTCTTCCCTTCCAGCTCTTCCGCCGCCCCTTCGTCCGCCTGCGCGCCCTCGGAGTCCAACAGCTCAAGCCCCTCCGACACCCGCACGACGTTAAGCGCAGGATACGCTTCCCCGACGTCCGCTAAAAAGCTCTCGATCCCGCCGCCGTTCACCAGGAACAGATCCGCCTGAGACAGCAGCTCCATGTCCCCCGGCGTCAGTTGGTAATCGTGCAGGCACCCGGTCTGCGGCTCGCTCAAGTTCTCCAAAGACACCGTCCCATCTTCCCCCGCCACATTCAGCGCGGCGATATAGACCGGATAAAACGAAGTGACGACCCGCAGCCCGCCGCCGCTTCCGCGAAAGCCCGCATACAGCTTCGCAAACATGCCGCAAGACGCGGCGATCGCCGCCAGCATACAAAAAACAAACAGGTACTTCTTTCTTCTCATTTTCGCCCCTTGCGGGAAATCCCCTTCCCGGCCTTCGCTTTTTTCCTGGCCTTCGCGGTTCTTCCTTTCGCGGCCTTCGCGGGCTTTCTGGGCCTTCTGGGCTTCCGCTCCTTTTCGCGTCCCGGCTTCGCGTCCCCCGCGGGATTTTTTTCCTGCCCCGGCCCCCCGGTTTCTGCAAAATCCCCAGGCTTCCCGGCCCTTGCAGAACCTTTCGCCTGCTCTATCTTCCCGGCACCCGCGAAACCTTTCGCCTGATCCGGCTTCCCGGCCTTCGCGGAACCTTTCGCCTGCCCCGGCGCTCCGGCCTTCGCGGGATCTTTCGCCTGCTTCGGCTCTTCAAGCCCCGCGATCCGGCCCATCAGCTCCCAGATCTCCTCCCGCCCCCGCTTCGTCAGCGAGGAATAGGGTAGGATCGGCGTGCCGGGCTTTACGCCCAGCCCTTCCCGTATCATCTCCAAATGCTTTTCCTGCTGGCTGTCCTTCACCTTATCCGACTTCGTCGCGATGATGATCGGGTCGTACCCGTGGTATACGATCCATCCGTACATCTGCCTGTCGTTGTCGGACGGAGCGTGCCGGATGTCGACCAGCAGAAAGACCGCTTTGAGCTGCTTAGAAGAATGGAGGTAATTTTCCACCATCCGCCCCCATTTTTCCTTCTCCCGCTGCGGGACTTTCGCATAGCCGTACCCCGGCAGGTCCACTAAGTACATCGCGTGATTGATATTGTAATAATTGATGGTCTGCGTCTTGCCCGGCTGCGCGGAGATGCGCGCTAAGGATTTCCGGTTCATCAGGCCGTTGATCAGCGAGGATTTCCCGACGTTCGACTTCCCCGCGAACGCGATCTCCGGCTTGTCCGTATCCGGCAGCTTGCTCGTGACGCCGCACACGATCTCCAATTCTGTCGTCTTGATCACCATATGGCCCTCCTCGCCGCGCGGGGCTGAACTGTTCCTATTTTACCAGTGCCACGTCCAAAACCTGCTCCATATTCTCCACAAAGACGATCTCCAGCCCTTTCTTGATCTCCTGGGAAATCTCCTCTACGTCCGGGCGGTTCTTCTGCGGCACGCAAATAGTCCTGATCCCCGCGTTCTTCGCCGCGAGGATCTTCTCCTTGAGGCCCCCGATCGGGAGGACCCGCCCGCGGAGCGTGATCTCCCCGGTCATGGCCACGTCCTTGCGCACTTTTTTCTTCGTGATGGCGGAAAGCATCGCCGTCGCCATCGTGATCCCTGCGGAAGGCCCGTCCTTTGGCACCGCGCCTTCCGGGATGTGGATGTGGATGTCGTTCTCCTTGAAAAATTCCTTGTCGATCCCGTACTGCCCGCTGACAGAGCGGATATAGCTGATGCCCGCCTGCGCGGACTCCTTCATGACGTCTCCGAGCTGCCCGGTCAGTTGGAACTCCCCTTTCCCCGGCATGAGGTTGACCTCGATCTGGAGCGTGTCTCCGCCTACCGCCGTCCAGGCAAGCCCCCGGACGATCCCGACCTCGTCCGTCTCATTGATCAGATCATAATTATATTTTTCTTTCCCAAGGAATTTTTCCAGGTTGTTTTCCGTGACTTTTACTTTCTCTTTGTTCTTCTGGTAGATCTCCCGGGCCGCTTTCCGGCAGATCTCCCCGATCCTGCGCTCCAGGTTGCGCACCCCGGCCTCCCTGGTATACCCGCGTATGAGCTTGTCCAGCGCCCGGCTGCTGATCTGGAGCTGGCCTTCCCGCAGGCCGTTCTTCTCCATCTGCTTCGCGATCAGATGCTCCCTGGCGATGTGCGCCTTCTCATTCTCGGTATAGCTGCTGACCTCAATGATCTCCATGCGGTCCAGAAGCGGACGCGGGATGTCCTGCTGGGAATTGGCGGTCGCGATGAACAGCACCTCCGACAAGTCCATCGGAAGCTCCACGTAATGGTCGCGGAACCGATTGTTCTGCTCGCTGTCCAGCACCTCCAAAAGCGCGGACGCCGTGTCCCCCTTGTAATCGCTGCTCATCTTGTCGATCTCGTCCAGCAGCATGAGCGGGTTCTTCACCCCGGCGTACTTTAAGCCGTTCGCGATGCGCCCCGGCATCGCGCCGACGTACGTCTTGCGGTGTCCCCGGATCTCCGCCTCGTCCCGGACTCCGCCCAGGCTGATGCGCACGTATTTTTTCTCAAGCGCGCGCGCCACGGAGCGCGCGATGCTCGTCTTGCCCGTGCCGGGCGGCCCGACCAGGCAGATGATCGGGCTGTCCCCTTTCCTGGTCAGGTTCCGCACAGCCAGAAATTCCAGCATACGCTCCTTGACCTTCTCCATCCCGTAATGGTCCTCTTCCAGGATGCGTTCCGCGTCCTCCAGATTCCGGTTGTCCTTCGACGCCTTGTTCCAGGGCAGCTCCAGGATCGTCTCGATATAGCCCCGGATCACCGCGCTTTCCGAGGAGCTTGGGGCGACGTTCTGGAACCGCTCGATCTCCTTTTTCAGCTTGTCCTTGACTTCCTTATCCGCCTTGAGCTTCTTCGTCTCCGCCAGATAATGGTCCGCCTCCGACTGGGTGTTGTCCTCGCCCAGTTCCTCCCGGATCAATTTCATCTGCTCGCGCAGGATGTATTCCTTCTGGTTCTGATCCACCTTTTCCTTGACCTTGCTCTGGAACTCCAGCTTGATCCGTATGATGTTCGACTCGTTGATCAGGATCACCATGATCGTCTCATACCGTTCCTGCAGCGTCTCGGCCTCTAAGATCTTCTGCTTCTTCTCGTACCCTACCGGGAGGTTGTTCCCGATATAATCCAGCATCTTGTCCAGATCCCGGATCTCGCGCACCTGCCTGATCAGCTCCTTCCCCGGCTTCGGGTTCAGCAGGCAGTACTGGGCGAACGTCTCCCCGATCCCGCGCTTCATCGCCTCCTTCACTTCCTCCGGAAGCTCTTCTTCCGTGCCGTCGGGCAGCTCCACCGTGGCCAGCAGGTACTCGTCCTCTTCCAATGACACCAGGCGCGCGCGCGTCTCCCCCTCCACAAGCACGCGCACGACTTCGTTCTGCAGCTTGATCACCTGCTTGATGGCCGCTATGATGCCGACGCCATACAGGTCCCCGGCTTCCGGATCCTCGCGCTCGATGTTCTTCTGAGCCACCAGGAACACGATCTGGTCTTCCATCATGGCGGCTTCCAGCGCGCGGACGGACTTGCCCCTGCTCACGTCAAAATGCGCCACCATCCCGGGGAGTATCGTCATGCCCCGGAGCGCCACCGCAGGTATTTTCCTGTAATCACCTTTCATGTCCTCTCCCCTTACGCAGTCTTGCTCTCACTGCCAAATGCGATCTCCACTTTCTGGCTGTCCTCCACAGCCTCTTTCGTGATGCGGCACTTCGTGATAGCCTCGTCCGACGGGACGCGGTACATCAGGTCCATCAGCGTCTTCTCCACGATCGCGCGCAGCCCGCGCGCCCCGGTCTTCCGCTTCAATGTTTTTTCCGCGATCGCCTCCACCGCGTCCTCGTCAAATTCCAGCTTCACGCCGTCCAATTCAAACAGCGCCTCGTACTGCTTGATCAGCGAGTTCTTCGGCTCCTTCAGAATGCGGACCAGCGCCTCTTTGTCCAGCCCGTCTAAGGAAACCGTCACCGGGACGCGCCCGACAAATTCCGGGATCAGCCCGAACTTGATAAAATCCTGCGGGAGCGCCTGCTTTAAGATGACGCCCTGGTCCTTCTCCCGCTTATCCGCGATCTCCGCGCCAAACCCCATGGACTTCTGGTCCATCCTGGTCTCCACGATCTTGTCCAGCCCCTCGAACGCCCCGCCGCAGATGAACAGGATGTTCGTCGTGTCGATCTGGATCAGCTCCTGCTGCGGATGCTTCCGCCCGCCCTGGGGCGGGACGCTCGCGACCGTCCCCTCCAGGATCTTCAAAAGGGCCTGCTGCACGCCTTCCCCGGACACGTCGCGGGTGATCGAGGGATTCTCCGATTTCCTCGTAATCTTGTCGATCTCGTCAATATAGATGATGCCCATCTGCGCGCGCGCGATGTCGTAATCCGCCGCCTGTATGATCTTGAGCAGGATGTTCTCCACATCCTCGCCGACATACCCGGCCTCGGTCAGCGCGGTCGCGTCCGCGATGGCGAACGGCACGTTGATGATGCGCGCCAGCGTCTGCGCCAGCAGCGTCTTCCCGCATCCGGTCGGCCCAAGCATCAGGATGTTGCTCTTCTGCAGCTCCACGCCCAGGTCCGCAGGCGCCAGGATCCGCTTATAATGATTATAAACGGCGACGGAAAGCACTTTTTTCGCCTCGTCCTGCCCAATGACATACTGATCCAAAAAATCTTTCATCTCCTGCGGCTTCACCAGGTTGATGGCCGTTTCCTCTTCCCCGTCGTCCGCCGAAAAGCCGTCTTCCCCTTCCGACAGCTCCTCCTCAATGATCTCCGCGCAGATATCCACGCACTCATCGCATATATACGCGCCGTTCGGCCCCGCTATCAATTTACGTACCTGTCCGTCTGCCTTTCCACAGAAAGAGCAGCGGATCCTGTCATTAAATCTTCCTGCCATATCTCCACTCCATATACTAAGGGACAGCGGCATATGCTCTCTGTCCCTTCACACTTACTTTCTGTTTGTAATTACGCCGTCAATCAGTCCATATTCCTTTGCTTCCTCCGCAGACATATAATTATCCCTCTCGGTATCTGCTGCGATCACCTCATACGGCTTCCCCGTGTTCTCCGACAATATCGTGTTCAGCCGTTTTTTGGTCTTCAAGATGTTGTCCGCCACGATCTGGATATCCGTCGCCTGCCCCTTCGCGCCGCCGGACGGCTGATGGATCATGATCTCGGCGTTCGGCAGGGCGAACCGCTTCCCTTTCGTGCCTCCGGCCAGCAAAAACGCGCCCATGCTCGCCGCAAGGCCGATGCAGATCGTCTCGACGTCGCACTTGATATAATTCATCGTATCATAGATGGCAAGCCCGGCCGTCACCACCCCGCCCGGGGAATTGATATATAGATGGATATCCTTCCCGGGGTCTTCCGATTCCAGGAAAAGGAGCTGCGCGACCACCAGTCCCGCCGTCACTTCGTTGACTTCCTCTCCCAGGAAAATGATCCGGTCCTTTAACAGCCTGGAGTAAATGTCATACGACCGCTCCCCCCGGCTGGTTTGTTCTACGACATAAGGCACTAAACTCAATGTCTATCCCTCCTATCTCTTTGCTCCCCCGCGCGGGGCGTCATTCCTTATCTTTTTGTCTGAATTCCCGCTCGGCAAAATTACACGTTCTTACGGACTTTGCAGCAAGTGCAAAGTCCTGGGCTGAACTGTTACTTCTTCTTGTAACAGTTCAGCCTTCCGGCTTCACAGTTACGGAATCCGGCTCATTTCAAGTTTGCCTTCGGCAAAGAGCCGGATTCCCGCTCGGCAAAATTACACGTTCTTACGGACTTCGCAGCAAGTGCAAAGTCCTGGGCTGAACTGTTACTTCTTCTCACATTCCTGCACATGCTCCATGATAAAGTCTACCGCCTTCTGCACGGCAAGGTCTTTCTTCATGCCTTCTTCCACGCTTCCCTGCACCTGTTCCCGCATCTTGTCGGCTTCCATGCCATAAAGAGACGCAACGCGTTCGATCTCGGCATTGACGTCTTCCTCCGTGACTTCGATCTGTTCCTTCTGCGCGATCGCTTCCAGAACGAGGCTGGTCTGGATGCGCTTCAAAGCCTCCGGCCGCATCTGCTCGTCCAGCCCCTCCATCGTCATCCCCATCATCTGCATATACTGATCAAGGGCAAGCCCCTGCTGCATCAGCCTGCTCTCAAAATCCTCGATCATGGACTGCACCTGCGTGTCCACCATCGCGTCCGGGATCTCCATCTCGGACTTCTCCACAATCTGCGAGATCGCCTCGTCTTCCTGCTTGCGTTTCGCGTCCGCTTCCTTATGCTGCGCGATCTGCTTCTTCAGATCTTCCTTATATTCCTCCAAGGTGTCAAATTCCGAAACGTCCTGCGCGAACTCGTCGTCCAGCTCCGGAAGCTCCTTGGACTTGACCTCGTTGATCTTCACCTTGAAGACGGCCGGCTTGCCCGCCAGCTCCGCCGCATGGTATTCCTCTGGGAACGTGACGTTCACTTCCGTCTCGTCCCCCGCGTTCTTCCCGATCAACTGTTCCTCGAACGTGTCGATGAAAGAATGGGACCCGATGACAAGGGGATGGTTCTCCCCTTTGCCGCCCTCGAACGGCACGCCGTCGACCGACCCTTCGTAATCAATGACCGCCGTGTCCCCGTCTTCGATCGCGCGGCCTTCCACCGTGATCATACGCGCGTTGCTCTCACGCTCACGCTCCACTTCCGCCGTAAGCTCTTCTTCCGTCACGTCCGTGTCGGCCTTCTCCACCTGGACGCCTACGTAATCGCCCAGCTTCACTTCCGGCTTCACCGCGACCTCCGCCGTGAAAATAAACGGCTTCCCCGTCTCGATCTGCTCCACATTGATCGTCGGGCGGGACACGATATCGACGCCCGACTCGTCCACCGCCTTCGGATACTCGTCCTGCAGCATCTCATTTACCGCGTCCTCATAAAAAATGGCTGCGCCGTACATCTTCTCGATCATGACGCGCGGCACTTTCCCTTTGCGGAAGCCCGGGATGCTGATCCTGCCCTTCTGCCTCAGATATGCGTTCTGGATCGCCTTTTCCACCGTTTCCGCAGGAACCTCGACCGTGAGTTTCGCCATGTTTTTTTCCAAATTCTCTACCTGTACGCTCATGAAAACAACTTCCTCCTTAAAACAATCACGCGACTATTCTGTCCTTCCTATTTTTCCTCTCTTCTGCCACTTACAGTCATTCTGATATTATAACACACTTCGTTACTCAAGGTCAAGCAGCTCCTGCATGAAATTGCAATAGTCGCTCCTTTTCTCTTTCATGAATTTGATCGCGGAAGACGGATGGCTGTTCAAGATCCCCGTCAGCAGGTACGGGATGTCGTATCCCCATACCACGCCCTCTTCCTTCAATTTCAGCATATGTTTTTCCACAAAACGGATGATCGGCACCTCATCGTATTTCGGGTTCTTCAAAAAGCTGAGGAGCGCTTCCATATAGCAGTTTCCGGCGCCGCGCCCCATGCCGCATACCGTCGCGTCCAGAAGGCTCGCGCCCATACGGCACGCCTCGATCGTGTTCGCGAACGCAAGCTGCTGGTTGTTGTGCGCGTGCATCCCGACCACCTTGCCGGACGCTTCCGCGACCGCCAGGTACTTCTGGGCGAGCCTCGTGATCTGCTCCGGGTAAAAGAAGCCGAAGCTGTCCACCAGGTAGATGGCGTCCGCCGGGCTTCTGCCGAGCAGCTCAAGCCCCGCGTCCAGGTCGTCGGAATTGACTTTGGAAACAGCCATGATATTGACCGTCACCTCGTACCCTTTCTGCTTGAAATCCTCCACCATCTGGATGGCCGCCGGGATCTGGTGGATATACGTCGCCACGCGCACCATATCGATCACGCTGTCTTTTTTCGGGAGAATGTCCTTCTTATAGTCGCACCGCCCCACGTCCGCCATGACGGAAATGCCAAGCGGCGAGTCGTTCTCCCCGACGATGGCGCGGATATCGTCCTCGTCGCAGAACTTCCATTTCCCAAACTCCTTCGGGTCGAAGATCTCCTTGGACGCCTTATAGCCAAACTCCATATAATCCACCCCGGCCTTGATGTTCGCCTTGTACAGGTCCCTCACAAATTCATCGGTGAACGCAAAATTATTCACAAGCCCGCCATCCCGCATCGTGCAGTCCACGACTTTGATGTCGGGGCAATAATCCATCAAGGTCCGTTTGCCGTATTGTTCGCTGCCCATCTTTTTTCCTCCGTTTTCTGTCCTTAATTTTGCACTTTAAATCAGTAAAGCGTCTCTATCATATAAGATATTCCCCCATTTGTCAAGCCAGCCGATCCCGCCTTCCTCGTAACAGTTCAGCCTTCGGCCTCACAGCTACGGGATCCGGCTCATTTCAAGTTTGCCTTCGGCAAAGGGCCGGATTCCCAATTGGCAAAATTTGCATATTCTTGAGGCTAAACCGTTACCCTTCCTCGCGTTTTGTCAATTGTTTAAACAGGACATTCCCCAACATACCAAGAGATAATACAATGTATAATCTCTGCCATCTGCTGCTTTTTGCTGCACCGTCAATCTATCCTGTTTTCCTTTCACCCTGTTGCTCTCCTTTTAAACTTTCAAAAAATTCATCCACTTTGTCTATCTGAATATAATCCGCATTTTGTTTTAATTTTTTCATAAATTCAAGATGTTTCTTAAAATAACCATACTGTCATTTTTTGAAAGAACTCTGTAAGCCTCATCAATCCATTCCGCTGCCCATTCAATAATGGGCAAAACTTTATAATAATTTTTGTGGTAAAACTTCAGTCAAAACCTTATCATTCTTATACCTTTTTGTATTTACGCCCCTTAATCACTCCATTATCCGTCAACAATCCATCCTCAACAAGACTTCTGAGCAATTCTTTTGTTCTTGTCTCCTTAATTCCCAAAACATCCGCTAAATCACTGGCTTTATACCACACGTCAGTATTCATAAATGCCAGAATTGCATCATAATGTGCCTGCGTCTTTTCTGTAACTTTTTTTCTGACGCTTTTTTCCCGCCACTTTTTTTACAAAAGAAAGCGTCAGTACCGTCCTATCCGGATCAAACCTCTCCTCAATGATCGGCTCCTCCCAGCCTTCATCTGCCCAGACATTAAAGATATTCGGCACACCACTTCCGGCGCGTTCCCCGATATTGATAAGATTAAACATCTTCATAAGCGCTTTGTTTCTCGGATCAGACTCGCCGCCGAGACGCATCTGCTTTTTGCCGGTCCTAATATAACCGGGATTTGCCAAAATCAGCTTGTCTGCTTCTTTTCTGATCACGATACCGCGCAATCCATGATAATCTGCATGGATCAAACAATTTGCCAAAGCTTCACGAAGCACCTTATGTACCGGAGTATCGTCAATGCGTTCTCCGCCGGACATCTTGAACGGCACTTTGACATCTTTGATAATTTTATTATAGACTCTGAAATAAAAATCGCACACATTTCCAGACCACTCACCGGAACTGGACTGCAATCTGTCGCTCCAGCGAGTGGTAGGATCTAATTCCTCCCTATAGTCCAAAAAATACTCCGGGAAATGACGCACGATATTATACTCGTCTCCAAACATCAGCATACCCGCTGCTGTGGGATGCAGTTGTCCGTCTTCTTCGGAAAGTGCAGCCGCACCAATACTTCTCAGATATTCGTGATCGCTCAGGCGTTCAAACGGATGTCCCCCTTTCAGCGAGCGGTGGCTGTTTCTATAACCATGGATCGTATCATAGTTCAGATCATCCATAGGCACCTTGTCCAGCACTTCCATGTCCATCGTGCGCTCCGTTTGATCCCGAAGCATCGCTTTTACCTGCAGTCTGGTACAATGATAATCACCCTCATAATTTCGGCGGAACGTGCCATTAAAAATATCATTACTCACGTCTTGCCCTGAATCCGATCCCGCCTCGTTTCCCGCCAGATGTAGATTCCTGTGTAAAGGGCGATGAACGCCGACACGGCCGGGGCCACGGCCCCGATCGCGCCCAGGTTGCCGGGTGCCTTACCGCACGCTAAGCGGATCAGCGGCATCCGGAGCGCAAGCGCGCCGAAGCAGCAGCTCACCATGGTGAACATCGTCTGCCCGCGCCCGTTCAAATACCCGTTCAAGCAGAACATGAACAGCACGCAGAGGTAGTCGTAACTGCAGGTCCGGAAAAACGGGACGCCCGCCGAGATGATGGCCGCGTCTTCCGAGAACAGCCCGATCATGCTCTCCGGGGAAACCTGCGCCCAACAGAAGAACGCCAGGGAAAACGGCAGCGCAGCCAGGATCGCCGTCACCAGGGCCTGCCCCATCCTGCGGTATTTCCCCGCGCCGTAATTCTGCGCGACCACCGGGGAGAGCGCGCTCGCGGCCGAATTGGCCGGGAGCATGGCGAACACGTCGTACTTGCTCGCGATCCCGACCGCGGCCGCCGCCGAGACGCCAAGCGCGTTCGTCACGGACGTGAGGTACAAAAAGGACAGGCGCACCATGCACTCCTGCAGCGAGATCGGAATCCCGACGAACAAAAGCTCCCGCACTTTCTCGCGGCGCATCTTCAAATTCGCCAGCCGGAACTTGAAGATAAAGTTCCTCCGGTTCAGGTAGGACAAGGCCCAAGCCATGCTAAGCCCCTGGGACAGCACGGTCGCCAGGGCCGCGCCCTTCACGCCGAACCCCAGAACGCGGACGAGCAAAAGATCCCCCGCGACATTGAGGCAGCCCGCGGCCGCGACGAACAAAAGCGGGGTCCTGGAATCCCCGTAGCCGCGCAGGATCGCGCTGACGGCATTGTAACCGCAGATGAACACCACCCCCGCGCCGCAGGTGCAGACATACTCCTTCGCCAGGGCGAACGATTCCTCCGGCGTCTGCAGCACCGTGAGCAGGACGCCCGAGCAGAGCAGGAGCAGCCCTGTGAGCAGCAGCCCGACGATAGCGAACAGGCAGAGGCTCGTGCCGATGGTGCGCCGGATCTCCTCCGGCTGCTTTTGCCCCGCATATTTCCCGACCGTCACCGTCGCCCCCAGCGTCAGGCCCGAGATCATGCTCGTGACGATCTGCGTCACCTGCGTCCCGGTAGAGACGGCCGCGATCGCCTCCGGCGGGCAGCACCAGCCGATCACCAGCAGATCCACCGCGCCGTACAGGGCCTGTATGAAATTCGCAAGCAAGAACGGCAGGGAAAACCAGATCACCGTCTTTGCGATGTTCCCCTCCGTCAGGTCGTGCTTCTGCTCCAACTCGCCGCCCCCTTTCGCCGCGCATAATCCCCTTAGCCAGAATACGCCTATGCCAAAACCGCCGCGGGCTTCTGCATAAGCGTACTGTGATCGTTATTTCCCTGGCTCGCTCCCGAACGTCCTCTGTCATGGCGCGCCGCAGGCTCGCTCCTCCTGGCTCGCTCCTGAACGTCCTCTGTCATGGCGCGCCGCAGGCTCGCTCCCAAACATCCTCTGTCATGGCGCGCCGCAGGCTCGCTCCTCCTGGCTCGCTCCCGAATGTCCTCTGTCATGGCGCGCCGCAGGCTCGCTCCCAAACATCCTCTGTCATGGCGCGCCGCAGGCTCACGTTCCCCGGCACATGGCCAGGAACATCTCGTGACACCTTACGTCCTTCGTCAGCTCCGGATGGAACGCGAACCCAAGCTGGTTCTCATAGCGCACGCCGACGACATTCTCGCCTTCGCTCCCATCCGGCATTTTCCCGATCACGGCGATCGGGCTTGCCGCCCCGTCCGCCGACACGATATACGGCGCGCGGATAAATTCTAAGGGGAACGGCTCCTCCTCGTTCCGGACCCCGCGGATCCGCGCCTCGGCGGAAAAGCTCCCGAGCTGCCTGCCGTACGCGTTCCTGCGCACTAAGATCGGCATCGTGGCAAAATAACGCTCCGGGCTGTTCTCCAGGCTGCCCGCGAGCAGGATCAGCCCCGCGCACGTCCCAAGCACGGGCGTCCCGTCCAGGATCCGCCGCTTCAAATCCTCGAACATCCCCAGCTCCCGCAGCAGCTTCCCCTGCACCGTGCTTTCTCCGCCCGGAAGCACAATGCCGTCGAAGCTGCCGGAAAGGTCGCTCCCCTGCCGGAGTTCCACGCATTCCGCGCCAAGCTCCCGCAGAATCCGCTCATGCTCGATAAACGCCCCCTGCACCGCCAGTACCGCAATCCTCATCTTACTTGCCCCTCTCCGCCATCAGAAGCTCGATCTCCTGCTCGTTGATGCCTACCATCGCCTCGCCCAGATCCTCGGAAAGCTCCGCGATCAGCTTCGCGTCGGTATAATTCGCCACGGCCTTCACGATGGCGTTCGCGCGCTTGGACGGATTGCCGGACTTGAAGATGCCGGAGCCGACGAACACGCCTTCCGCGCCGAGCTGCATCATCAGCGCCGCGTCCGCCGGGGTCGCCACGCCGCCCGCCGCGAAATTCACGACCGGAAGTTTTTTCTCCTTATGGACATACCGGATCAGGTCGTACGGGACGCGCAATTCCTTCGCCGCCTCGAACAGCTCGTCTTCCCGCATGGACGCGACCCGCGCGATCTCGCTATTCATCTTGCGCATATGGCGCACCGCCTGGACGACGTCGCCCGTCCCCGGCTCGCCCTTCGTCCGGATCATGGACGCGCCCTCGCTGATCCTGCGCAGCGCCTCCCCTAAATCCTTCGCGCCGCATACGAACGGCACCTTAAACTGCGTCTTGTCGATATGGTACACGTCGTCCGCCGGGGAGAGCACCTCGCTCTCGTCTATGTAGTCGATCTCGATCGCCTCTAAGATCTGCGCTTCCGCAAAATGCCCGATCCTGCACTTTGCCATGACCGGGATGGAAACCGCTTCCTGAATGCCTTTGATCATCTTCGGGTCGCTCATCCGGGACACGCCGCCCGCCGCGCGGATATCCGCCGGAATCCGCTCTAACGCCATGACCGCGCACGCGCCCGCCGCTTCCGCGATCTTCGCCTGCTCCGGGGTCGTGACGTCCATGATGACGCCGCCCTTTAACATCTGCGCAAGCTCCTTATTTAACTCCCATCTGCTTTCTGTACTCATTCTTCCATCCTCCTGTCTTATATTTCTCACAAACGTATTTCCTCACAGCCTGCCAGCCGCCCCCATATACCAGCGGGTACACGGCGGCAGCCATCGCCCCTCCCGTTATCACGTCAAACGCGGAATGCTGCTTTAAGAACATCGTGGACGCGATGATCGAGGCCATCAGCAAAAAAGAACACCTGCGCGCCCATTTTTTCCCTTTCAGGCGCTCGCTGCGCAAAAGGGAGATATGGACGCCGATGGAATTATACACATGGATGCTCGGGAACAGGTTCGTCGGCGTGTCCGTCCCGTAGAGGACCTTCACCAGATCGACAAAGATATTGTCGCGCTCAAATACCCGCGGGCGCAGGCAATGTCCGTTCGGGTACACGGTGGACACGATCAGAAAGACCGTCATGCCCGTGAACAGGAACGCGCACAGCTTGTAATAATCCTGCACATCCCGAAAAAAGAAATACGCCACCACGACGGCCATATACAAAAACCATAAGATGTACGGTATCACGAAAACCTCCAAAAACGGGATCTTGTCGTCCACCGCCATATGCACGATATGGAACCGCCTCGTGACCTTCTGTTCCAGGCAGGCCCACCAGATCAGGTAAAAGATCAGGTACGAAAGTACCCACGCGTGCCGATACTGATGGCAGACCTCCCTTAGCTTTTCCGCTTTCCCTTTCAAACCGAACCCCCTTTTCCGTCCATTCCATCATCTCCGAAATCCGTTCCGACTGGATTATAGCACAGGCCGACCGGAAAAACAATCGCTTTTTAAATCTTTAGGAGCATATGCTCCACCAGCGCGGCCGAGCGCGCCGCCGCCGCCTTCTCGAACGCCGGGTAGTCCATTTCCGCGCTGTCGTCCGCCTTGTCCGAGATCGCCCGTATGATGACGAACGGCACCTGGTTCAAGTACGCGGCGTGCGCGATCGACGCCCCTTCCATCTCCACGCAGAAGCCCTGGAAGTTCTCAATGATCGTTTCCTTCACCTTCCGGTCGCTGATGAACTGGTCGCCGCTTACCACCCTGCCCCGGAAGGCCGCAATGTCCGGGCTTACCTCCTTGCAGCAGGACACCGCGAGCTGCGCAAGCCCCTCGTCCGCCGGGAATGCCAGGCGTCCGACCTGCGGCACCTCGCCTAACGGATAGCCGAACACGCGGACGTCCACGTCGTGATGGATCACGTCCGTCGAGACTACGATGTCCCCGATGTTGATCTCATTTTTTAAGGAACCCGCCACGCCCGTATTGATGATGTGCGTCACTTCAAACAAGTCGCATAAGATCTGCGTGCAGATCGCGGCGTTCACTTTGCCGATCCCGCTCTTTACGACTACGGCGTCCGTCCCGTTGAGCATCCCTTCCAAAAATTCCATCGACGCCCGCTTTTCCTTGCGCAGGACCGTCATCTTCCCTTTCAGCGCCTCTACTTCCAGATCCATCGCGCCAATGATCCCTACTTTTTTCATCTCTTCTCTCCCTCTTTTTATATCAGTTCAGCCTTCGGCTTCACAGTTACGGAATCCGGCTCATTTCAAGTTTGCCTTCGGCAAAGAGCCGGATTCCCACCCGGCAAAATTTACACATTCTTACAGACTTTGCAGCAAGCGCAAAGTCCTGGGCTGAACTGTTCCCTCTTTTTCTTTCTTCTTCCCGGCGGCTTGCTTACTGGGCGTCGGCCCCCGGATATTCCAAATGCCTCTCGTCGATCCCGTAGATCGTCCGGTCTAAGTAGCGGCCCGCCAGGTATTTCGCCATCCCCAGGTTCATGTCCAGGTAATTGCCGCAGTCCTTCGGGCTCTGGCCCGGCACCTCCCCCTCGAAATCCCGGATGAACTCATACAGGTCCGTGATCAGCTCCACGATGTCCTTAGACTCGTAGTCCCCCGCCAGCAGCAGGTAGAACCCCGTGCGGCATCCCATCGGCCCGAAATAGATCACCCTGTCCTTGTACTCCGGCTCATTCCGCAGGTACGTCGCCGCCAGATGCTCGATCGTATGGACCTCCGCCGTGTTCATGACCGGCTCGTCGTTCGGGGACGTCATCCGCAGGTCAAACGTCGTGATCGTCTCCTTCCCTACGTGATCTTTCCGCGACACATAGATCCCTGGCTCCAATTTGATGTGATCGACCGTAAAGCTTGCAATTTTTTCCATATCCCTCTTCCTTTCTTTTGCGCCCCCATCCCTGCCGGATCCGGAGGCGTCCATAAAATTTGTAATGTCCAGCCTCGCGGGCTTTGCGGCAGGCGCAATACCCTGGGCTGAACGTTTTACAGAAATACCCTGCAGACCTCCGGCAATTCCGACAGGCTGCAGATCTGCGGCACGTCCCCGCTCACCGTCCCGTATCCCATCTTCGCGTGGATAAACGGAATCCCCGCCCTTGCGGCCGCGTCGCGGTCCCCCTGGGTGTCGCCCACGTACACGGCCTTTTCTAAACGGTTCCGCTCCACGACAAGGCGGATGTTCTCTCCCTTGTCCCGCCCCGTCCGCCCGTAGCTCTCAAAGTCGTCGAAATATGCCCCCAGCTTATGATATTCCAGAAACGCCTCGATATACCCCACCTGACAGTTGCTCACGACCGATAAGTGGAGCTTTTCCTCCTTCAGCCGGGAAAGCGTCTCTTCCAGCCCTTCAAAAAGCCTGCCTCCATGGCTGCGGATGTACGCGTTTTCTTCCTCGCAGCAAAACTCCAGCAGCTCCCGCCGCTTTGCCCTGCCGTATTCCCCAAACACGATGTCGGCGATCTCGTCCATGCTCTTCCCCATGACGCCCTGGATCATTTCCACGGTCACGCGCATCTTCAAGCCGCGCTTCCTTACCGCCGCGTCCCAGGAAGCCGCGACCTCCCGCGAGGAATCCCACAGCGTCCCATCCAGATCAAATAAAATTCCGCTTCTCATGCCCGCCATCCTTTCCTTCGCGCAAACGCTCCCGCAGATTTTCCGGGAACGCCCTTTTGCTAAATCCAGCAGGGCCGCCGCAAATGCCGCAGGCAATATCCAGGCAGGATCCTTCCCATTGTCCTGCATACCGCCCGTCCTCTCATTTGCAGCAGCCCCTCTTCCTCCCTTAAACAGCCAAAAGAACGCAGCCTTTCCGGCCTTTCTTAAAACTCATTCCCCGGGAATTTCGGAATCCCGTCAAATCCCGCCTGCAGGTC
Organism: uncultured Lachnospiraceae bacterium; assembly: GCA_947626795.1. Taxonomy (GTDB): domain Bacteria; phylum Bacillota; class Clostridia; order Lachnospirales; family Lachnospiraceae; genus Petralouisia. The sequence goes on along the minus strand of CANQTH010000028.1, from coordinate 8,498 downwards.
CGCGTCGGTCGGGATGTAATCGTTCATTTCCCCATTGTGGAACTTCTCGTACGCTACCATGTCAAAATACCCGGTTCCCGTAAGGCCAAAGAGGATCGTCTTTTCCTCGCCGGATTCCCTGCACTTCAGCGCCTCGTCGATCGTCGTGCGGATCGCGTGCGCGCTTTCCGGCGCGGGCAGGATGCCCTCCGTCCTCGCGAACAGCTCGGCCGCCTCGAACACGGACGTCTGCTCTACGGACGTCGCCTCCATATACCCGTCGTGGTAAAGCTGGGACAGGATGGAACTCATGCCGTGGAAACGCAGCCCGCCCGCATGGTTCGGGGACGGGATGAAGCCGCTGCCTAACGTGTACATCTTCGCCAGCGGGCAGATCATGCCGGTGTCGCAGAAGTCATAGGCGAACTTGCCTCTCGTAAAGCTCGGGCAGGACGCAGGCTCAACGGCAATGATGCGGTAGTCCCTTTCCCCGCGGAGCTTCTCGCCCATGAACGGCGCGATCAGACCGCCTAAGTTCGAGCCGCCCCCGGCGCATCCGATGATGATGTCCGGCACGATCCCGTATTTGTCCATGGCGGTCTTCGTCTCTATGCCGATCACGGACTGATGCAGCAGCACCTGGTTCAGCACGCTGCCAAGCACATAGCGGTAGCCCTCATTCGTCGTCGCCACTTCCACCGCCTCGGATATCGCGCAGCCAAGGCTCCCGGTCGTCCCCGGATGCTCCGCTAAGATCTTGCGCCCCACTTCCGTGCTGTCGGAAGGCGACGGCGTGACGGAAGCCCCGTACGTCCGCATCACCTCGCGGCGGAACGGCTTCTGCTCATAAGAAACCTTTACCATATATACCTTGCAGTCAAGCCCCAAGTACGCGCACGCCATGGAAAGGGCCGTTCCCCACTGGCCCGCGCCCGTCTCCGTGGTGACGCCTTTCAAGCCCTGCTTCTTCGCGTAATACGCCTGCGCGATCGCGGAATTCAGCTTGTGGCTGCCGCTCGTGTTATTTCCCTCAAACTTATAGTAGATCTTCGCCGGAGTCTGCAATTTCTCCTCCAGGCAATACGCGCGCACCAGCGGCGACGGGCGGTACATCTTATAAAAGCTGCGGATCTCCTCCGGGATCTCCACATATGCCGTGTCGTCGTCCAATTCCTGCGCGACCAGGTCGTCGCAGAACACGCCCGTCAGCTCCTCAAACGTCATGGGCTTTAGCGTCCCTGGGTTCAAAAGCGGCGCGGGCTTCGTCTTCATGTCCGCCCGCATATTGTACCAGGACGTCGGCATCTCGCTCTCTTCCAGATAGATCTTGTACGGGATATTCCCTTCTTGTTTCATGGTATGGCCTCCTTATGATTATTTTAAAAATGGCAGCCGCCCAGCCCCGGCCGGATCTCCGTACCCAAGACTTTGGCAAGCGCAAAGCCCCAGGCTGAACGGTTACTCAAAATACCCTCTTCTTCCGCCTTCTTTCGTGAAGTCCGGCCCTTGCCTACGGCGCGTCCGCCGCCCCTTCCCGAAGCGATTAAACTCTTCTACGTTTGGGCGGACGGCATCCGCTTGCCTACGGCGCGTCCGCCGCCCCTTCCCGAAGCTGCAGGCCCAATTCCTCCAGCTGCTTCTCTTCCACCGTCCCCGGCGCGTCCGTCATCAGGCAGGACGCGTCCTTCACCTTCGGGAACGCGATGACGTCCCGGATGGAGCCGCACTTCATCATCAGCATCACCATGCGGTCCAGCCCGTAAGCCAGCCCTGCGTGCGGCGGCACGCCGTACCGGAACGCGTCCAGCAGAAAGCCGAACTGCTCATGGGCGCGCTCCTTCGTGAAGCCCAGCACTTCGAACATTTTTTCCTGGATGTCGTTCTGATGGATACGGACCGATCCTCCGCCCAGCTCCGTGCCGTTTAAGACAATGTCGTACGCCTTCGCGCGGACGGCGCCCGGGTCGGAATCAATCTTGTCCCAGTCCTCCTCCATCGGCATCGTGAACGGATGGTGCATCGCCATGAAGCGGCCCTCCTCTTCCGACCACTCCAGCAGCGGGAACTCCGTCACCCATAAGAAATTATATTGATTCGGATCCAAAAGCCCCAGCTCCTTCGCGATCTCCAGGCGCAGCGCGCCCAGGACGTCCCAGACCACCTTATTCCGATCCGCCGCAAACAAAAGCAGGTCGCCCGGCTTGCCGCCCATCTTCTCCACGAGGGCGCGCAGCTCTTCCTCCGTCATGAATTTCGCGAAGGAGGACTTATATGTGCCGTCCCCGTTCACCGCCAAATACGCCAGCCCTTTCGCGCCGTAGCCTTTCGCGAATTCCACGAGCTTGTCGATCTTCTTGCGCGGCATCGCCCCCTGGCCGACCGCATTGATCCCGCGCACAGAGCCGCCGTTCTCCAACGCCCCGGCAAACACGCCAAACCCGCAGCCAGCCACTGTTTCCGACACGTCCACAAGCTCCATTCCGAAACGCGTGTCCGGCTTATCCGAGCCGTAGCGGTCCATCGCCTCCTGCCAGGACATGCGCGGGATGGGAAGCGGGATCTCCACGCCGATCGCCTCCCGGAACACATACTGCAGCAGACGCTCGTTGACGTCGATCACATCGTCCACATCCACGAACGACAGTTCCATGTCGGCCTGGGTAAACTCCGGCTGGCGGTCCGCGCGCAGGTCTTCATCCCGGAAGCACCGCGCGATCTGGAAATACCTGTCATAGCCCGAGCACATCAAAAGCTGCTTGAAGAGCTGCGGCGACTGTGGAAGCGCGTAAAAGCTGCCCGGATGGACGCGGCTTGGCACGAGATAGTCCCGCGCCCCCTCCGGCGTGGACTTCGTGAGCATCGGCGTCTCGATCTCCAAAAAGCCTTCCTTTTCCATAAAATTCCGCAGAAGCATCGCGACTTTGCTCTTCATCATGAGGTTGCGCTGCAGATCCGGCCTGCGCAAGTCCAGATAGCGGTAACGCAGCCGGACGTCCTCCTTTGTCAGGGAATTTTCCTCGATCGGGAACGGCGGCGTCTCGGACTCGGACAGCACCCGCAAGCCTGTCGCGATCACCTCGATCTCCCCTGTCTTTAAGTTCTCATTGACCGCGGCCGACCGCCGCTCCACCGTCCCCGTGACGGCCACCACGAACTCGTTCCGCAGCGTCCCTGCCTTTGCAAATCCCTCGGCCCCGACCTTCGGCTCGTCGAACACGACCTGCAGAAGGCCCGAACGGTCCCGCAGGTCCACAAAGATCAAACTCCCCAAATTCCTCCGTTTCTGCACCCAGCCCATGACCGTGACAACTTTTCCGATCTCCGCATTGGAAACCTCCGTGCATCTGTGCGTCCTGTGCAGCCCCTTCATTGATTCCGCCATAACTAACTTTTCCTCCTATGCCTAAACATACGGCCTTAAGCTCCCTTCCGCCAGGCCTGCGCTACCGCGCGAAAAACTCCCGGATCTCCGTATAGCCTTCCGCCGCCAGCTTTTCCTTCTGGAATTTCTTATTCTTGTTCATCCGGGCGACCAGCACCTGCTTCCCGCGGTTCCGCTCTTCCTGCGCCTGCCGCATGACCTGCGCGAGCTTCTCTCCCGGATAATTCTTCTCGATCAGATAAGCGGCCTTTTCCGGCTGCCCCGGCGCCTGGAAGCCGTTCTCCATCAAGAGCAGGACGATCCGTTCAAACCCGATTGAAAACCCGCAGGCCGGGACGTCCTTCCCGGTAAATTTCCCGATCATCTGGTCGTAGCGGCCTCCGCCCCCGCAGCTCCCGCCGAACTCCGGCATCGCGATCTCAAAGATCGTCCCGGTATAATACGACATCCCACGCACCAGCGTCGGGTCGAACACGAGGTCAAATTCCGCCTGCTTCGCGGCGTTGACGCTCTCCGCGATCTCCTTTAGGCTTGCCGCCGCCTCCGCGTCCAGGAAATCCCCCAGTTCCTCTTCAAGATAAAGCAGGCACTCCGGAACCTCCGTTTTTCCTTCCAGCCCCCGGAACAGCCCTAAGTATTTCCTGATGGCCCCGTCAGGGAAGCCGCTTTTGCCAAGCTCTTCTTCCACCCCGTCTAAGCCGATCTTGTCCATCTTGTCCAAAATGATGAATACCGTATCGAACTCTTCCTCCGAAAAACCGCTGTAAGCCGCCATCGCCTTTAGGATCCTGCGCTCGTTGATCCGGATCTGGAACCCGCGAAAGCCCAGCTTGCCAATGGTCGCCGTCGTCGCCAGGATCAGCTCGATCTCCGCTAAGTTGCCCGGCTCGCCCAGGATGTCGATATCGCACTGCATGAACTGGCGGTAACGGCCGCGCTGCGGGCGGTCGGCCCTCCATACGTTCCCCATCTGCAGCGCCTTGAACGGCGACGGCAGGTCGTTGGAATGGTTCGCATAGAACCGCGCCAGCGGCACCGTCAGGTCATAGCGCATCCCGTAGTCCACGACGTCGCTCTCTTCCTTCGCCGACGCCAGATCCAGCTTCTCCCCGCGCTTTAGCACCTTGAAGATCAGCTTCTCATTCTCCCCGCCCTGCTTACTGCTCAAGTTCGCGATATTCTCCATGCACGGCGTCTCAATGGGCGTGAACCCATAGCTCCGATACGTCTCCTTGATGACGCCCATCACGTAATCCCGCACCTGCATTTCCTCCGGCAGGATGTCCTTCATGCCGTTGACCGGCTTCTTTGCTAATGCCATTTCCGCTTCCTCCCTGTCCTGTTCGGGCTTTTGCGCCGCGCTGCCAAACGCCGTTCTCCCATAAGCGCGCCCGCGCAATACCTACCTGTCATTATATTTTTCACTTCCCGGATTGTCAAGCGTTTCCTCGGAACAACAAAGCGCCGTGTAACAGTTCGGCCTCACAGTTACGGAATCCGGCTCATTCCAAATTTGCCTTCGGCAAAGAGCCGGATTCCCACCCGGCAAAATTTACACGTTCTTACGGACTTTGCAGCAAGTGCAAAGTCCTGGGCCAAACTATTACGAAAGCATCCACTGTAAAGTGGATGCTTCCGGTTGGTTAAATGCCCCTCTCTTTTTCCAAAAACAGCAGCCCGAATGTCCCTGGCCCGCAGTTCGTCGAGATCGCCGGGGACGCCTTCTGATAGATCACTTCCTCAAACGGCGCATATTCCCGCACCTGCTCCGCGATCTCGTCCAGCTCCCCGGGACGCAGCCCGGCATAGGTGATAAACAGCATCCGCAAATCGATGCGGCCGGGCGACCTTAGCGCGGAACGGATGTATTTTTTCCAGACGCTCTTGCGCATGCCCATGTGGATCGCGCCCACCGTCATACTGCTTTTCCGCAGGACGATGACCGGATGGAGCATGCAAGTCTCGCATATCGCATGGATCTTGGCCGGCATCCGGCCCGACCTCGCCAGGTATTCCGTGCTTTCCACGACAAAGCTGGTCCTCGTCCGCCCCTTCATGTCCTCGATCTTACGCAGGACGTCGTCCGCCGACATCCCGGCGGCTGCCGCCTGCGCGGCGTACAGAACGATCAGGCCCATCCCGCTGGACAGATGCCCGGAATCCACCACCGTTACGTTGCCAAAAGCCCCCGCCGCTTCCAGCGCGTTCGCGTAGCCCTTGCTGGCGCCCTTCGCCATGCTGATATGGATGATCTGCTGCGCCTTCGTGAGCTGCTCCGCAAAAAAGGCCTCGTAGTCCGCCGCTTCCGGCGCTTCCGAACGCACGCTCCTCTCACTCTGCATCAGATATTCCAGGACGCCGTCCGTCTCGATCTCCTCGCCGTCCCAAAACTCGCCGCGCTCGGTCATCACCCGGTACGGCTGCACCGCGATCTGATACTTCCTGGCAAGATGCGCGGGCAAGTCGCTCACGCTGTCCGTCGTGATCAAAAGCGGCTGCTTTTTCGCATGCCCTAAGACCGGGCCGGCCTCCGCGCCGTCGCCGCCCTGCGCGTTTGTGATCTTGACAAGCTCGCGCGGCAGGCAGCGCAGCAGCTCCATCTCAAGCTGGCTGCCGTTGACCGGCTTGAGCAGGTAGCCGTCGAAGCCCTCCCGCTTGTACATCGCCCGGTTTTCCGCGTCGGCGTTCGCCGTGAGGGCGACGATCGGGGTCGCGCTGTTTAAGCCGCCTTCCTGGCTGCGGATCTGATGCAGGCACTCGACCCCGTCCATCACGGGCATGAGGTGGTCCATGAAGATCGCCTCATACCGCGCCTGCAGCGCAAGTTTTAAGCATTCCTGCCCGCTGGACGCGGTATCCACCTGGACTTTCGTATCCTGCAAAAGCTTCTTCGCCACCATCAGGTTGGCGTCGTTGTCGTCCACGACCAGGACGCGCGCCTTGGGCGCCTCGAACACGGATCGGTAATGCTTCCGCTTCCGCAGGGTATGGCGCGCCTCCAGATCCAGCTCCCCGACCTGTTCCTCGCCGACCGCCTTCTGCGGCAGCATCACCACGAACGTCGAGCCTTTGGTATACACGCTGTTCACCTCGATGTCGCCGCCCATCAGCGTTACAAGCTGCTTCACGATGGAAAGCCCCAGGCCGCTGCCCTCGATATAGCGGTTTTTCTCCTCGTCGACGCGCTTGAACGCGCTGAACAGGTACGGGATGCTCTCTTTCTTGATCCCGATCCCGGTATCCGCGACGGAATAAGCGATCCGCACGTCGTCGCCCTCTTTTTTCTGGAGCTGGATCGAGAGCGTGACGGAGCCTTCCGGCGTATACTTGACTGCGTTGTTCAACAGGTTGACCAGGATCTGCTTGATGCGCACCTCGTCGCCGTACATCTGCGCCGGGATGCTCTTCTCCGCATTGATATGGAACGCGATCCCCGCGTCACCAGATCGTCCATGTACATATCCAGCCCGGCGACGCCTACGACGTCGCCGCCGCGGACGATCGACTTGGAAAGCGTGACGCAGATGTTCCCTGTCACCTCATCCGCATACGGCTCGGACACGTACACGCCCTCCATGGCTTCCGCCCCGGAATACCAGGCACGCTCCGTCACCAGGAAATCCGCGTCCGGCGTCCAGCCGCCCGACATATAAGTCATGATCCCGTCCTGGTAGATCACTCCGTCCTCTTCCACGCAGACATAGACCGCCGACACGTCGTCATACAATCCCATCATCGCATCCACATATTCGTAATAATCCTCCGCTTCCGCGCCGACCGGGGCGCCCGTCGCGACCGCGTCGACCAGCGCCAGCTTCTGCATCATCCTGCTGTCGATCTGCGAGCTGTAGAGCTGCACCCTTTCGCTGTTATTCCTGACTGTATAAAACAAGATGATCCCCAGGACGACCAGGCCCGCGAAAGCGCACAATCCCATGATGATCCTGCGCACCGACCGATTGGCCCTGCGATTGACATTATAGCTTAATTTTTGTAACTGCATCTCCCACCTCTACCTCTGCGGAGCAGATGGTATAATGTCGACAGACATTATACCGCCCGGAGCGCAAGCGGAGTGGCATCCTGCGCCACATACCTCTGCGGAGCAGATGGTATAATGTCGACAGACATTATACCGCCCGGAGCGCAAGCGGAGTGGCATCCTGCTCCACATACCGTATCTGCGGAGCAGATATGGGGTGTAAAAGGCAGACGCTATGCAGACATGGAGACATCATGAAAAAAGACGACATCATCAAGCTTTCGATCTATATCATAACGGAATATTACAAGAACAACCTGGTGCCTTTCTTTGAGCATATCAGCGAAGACGTGTTATGGATCGGCCCGGCCAGGGGGCAGCAGATCCATGGCAAAAAGAACCTGATGCTGGCTTACGCGCAGGAACAGCACAACCTCACGTTCACGATGGGCGACATCAAAGTCTTGTGCATTTCCCCGCACAACCGCGTGAAGGAAGTCGTGCTTCACTACGACATCTACACGCACTACCCCAGCGGCAACACGGACGTGCATGACCAGCGCCTGCATTACACCTGGTGCGAGAAGCGGACGCGGACGGACGACGGGTCAAAATACCAGCCCCAGATCATCAGCCTGCACATCAGCAACGCATGGCCCTACGACGATCTGGACACCATTTACCCCGTCCACCTGGAAAAGATGTTCGCGGCGACGAGCGTCGTCTCAAGATCGGAACGGTACGTGACCGTAAAGGCGGCGGACGGGTGCGTGCATCGGATCGCGGCGTCCCACATCTTATATGCCGCGACAGTCAAGCGGGCCGCCAAGCTGCAGATCTATATGGAAAATGACGTCATCACCATTAATAAGAAGATCTCGCGGTTTGAGGAGGAAAATCCCGGGCTTTTCGTGCGCATCCACTCCGGATACCTGGTCAACCCCGCCCATGTGTCGAACGTCCGCCGCTTCACGGTGACGCTAGCCGACGGGACGGAGCTTCCCCTTCCGGAGAAGAAATACACACAGCTCAAAAAGCAGCTCTTATATGAGAACACAGAGAAGGCGGAAAGCGATCCGTGAGAAAAAAAGCGTAACCGTTCAGCCTTCGGCCTCACAGTTACGGAATCCGGCTCATTAAAAGTTTGCCTTCGGC